>JADFQH010000376.1 GCA_022561895.1 Methanobacteriota archaeon
ATCTCCGCAAGAAGATCTACGCCGCCGGTTACGGAGGGCTGGCCGTGTGGGTGATTCCCGGGACAACAAGAAAGCCGGTTGCTGCGCGTAGACCTGCGAAATCGTGAGTTTCGCTGGCCTTCGCTGTGGAAGCGTGATTCTCCGTCCTCTTTCTTCCGACGAACGTCCGTTATTCGTACTACAGAGCCTCAGAAGTTTTGTTCGTGGTGCGAAATGCGGACTGATTGCGCTGACACGCCAAGAATCAGGCGCGGCTGGCGAATCACATTGTCTCCAACGGGTTGCTACGGACCATTGTGCCTTTGAGACGGGTCGATGTCTCGAACCCTCAAAACTGCTCAGCCGAACGAGGACAACTCGCAGCGCTGGATTTCGAATCGCGAGATGATTCTTCTGGCGGCGATTGCGGTGGCGGCGGCGAGAAACATTTCATCCTTGCGAGTCAGTACGGCTGGGTTCCGCTGTGGGGATGGATCGAACCCGCGTATCTGATCATGCTCGCGATCCATATCGTCTTCTCGATACTTGCAGTGCCGCTCGTGCTGTATGCGCTCGTTTTGGGGCTCACACACACCCCGAAGGAACTCGAAGCGACGCGCCACGCAACGATCGGGCGCGTTGCTGCCGGGACGTGGATACTGAGTCTGGGTCTCGGTGTCGTTACCTACGTTATGCTCAACCATCTGTACGCCGCCGAGTTCGTCCCGGCGTGAAACCGATTACAGAAGGAGTGAAACGATCCCAAAGACGATACAGAGGCTGGTGAACCAGCGGGTTCGAGTCATCGAGAACCCCGCAACATCACGGGTGTTGGCGACGATCCCTGCAAGTGCAAGAATAAAAAACGTCAGTGAGACCTCAAAGACTGCAGTCATGGTCCGTGCTCCGTTGTTTGGTATGAATCCTCGAGTCCGCTCACGGAGTAGAAAACAGTCGGCTGAGGCTTTGTTATACAGTTCCTAATACCGGTAGAAAAGTCCGACACCCGTCAGACGCCATCGATAAGCTGAGAGGGAGTGATGACCTGTACGCCGCTTTCTTCGATATGGTCGAGCAGTTCACGGAGCTGTTCGTCGGTGATATCCGCAAGCGGATCGCTTCCCTCGGCGTCTTCGGGCTGGATTCCGTGTGCCAGTCCGACTGCAAGCTGATTGTTGCGGGCGGCCGCGTCGATCAGGGCTGTGAAACCCTCTATATCGTGCATATCTACGCGCGAGAGATGCATCGGATCCGTTGGCGGAACGTTGCTGTTGTTGCCCGCAAAATAAAAGCAGGTCTCGTGGTACTCCCGTGCGATGTCGATCACCTCCTGATTGATGTTGTGATACGGGACGAACATATGTCGCGCACCATCGGGGAACCCGCGACTGTCGAGATACTCGAAATCCGACTCGATGAAGTCGCGCGCCTCTTCGGGATCAATATCTGCTAGTCCAGTGCCGTGTTCGGGGTGTGAGGCGATGTCCCAGCCCGCGTCCCGAAGCTCGCGCAGTTGATCGATCGAAAGACGCCCTTCGCGGTTGAGCGAGTTCGGAACCACCGCTGCTGCGGCCTGATAGCCGTACTCTTCGAGGATAGGAAACGCTCGAGAGTACTGGGTTTCGACGGCATCATCGAAACTGAGGATCACGTAGCCCTGATCGCCGGCGGGCGTCGCCCGTAGATCATCGATCCAGAAACGAATCTCGGTCTCCTCTTCGGCCTGAACGTAGATCCGCATCTCCTGTATGTTCGAGAGATCCGGCTCGCCGCGCTCGCCGGTCCAGCCAGCGTCCATCCGGAACCACCCTTCGTGTGATTCAAGCAGCGTCCGGGTTGTCCAGAGCTGGTCGGCCCGTGCCGGTGCGTCGATCTCGAGTCTGAGTCGAGTGGGCCTCGGTGTATCGATGCGAACCGCCATCGAGAGATGGTGGCCCGCGACGTCGAGACCGTCGGGAAACGCCTGAAACACGCCGGCCGTCATCCCCTCGTTCTCGATTCGAAGCGACTGACTGCCTGTAAGCGCCGTCTCGCTGTCGCCGGTCGCCTCGCCCTCGATCGGGATCCAGTTGTCCGCCTCCTCGAAATCGTCGATTAGCTCGCCCGTATCGATGGCTGGTGGCGTTGCCTGTGTTTCCTCCCCGTTTCCGTTTCCGGTTCCTCCAGTATCGCCGTTGTCGTCGGTTGTCTCGTCCTCACCGCTGCCGAGCGGTGAGTCCGTACAGCCAGCGAAGCCGACCGCGCTGATACCGACCGCTGTGAGAAACTGTCGTCGATTTGGACGGCCCGTCATAATCACCCCTTATTCGGGGGGCGAGCTCTTGGTTATTTAGTATGAAAGATGATTATCGG
>JADFQH010000067.1:0-4739 GCA_022561895.1 Methanobacteriota archaeon
TCGGATCGTGGCTGAACTCCTCTCTATCCGGAATCTCGTCGCTCATATCGTAGTTGGGACTGGCGGCGGTTTCAACCGTTCGATCGGCCGCGAAAAGGGGATTGGAGGGGGAACCGGTGAGTGTGATCGCGCGTTTCGGATGGTAGGTGCGACCCACTCCGACTCGCTCCCTGTGGCCGGTCTCTGCCAGGATATCCGGCGACCGGAGCGAGTTCGGGTTGATGGTGCTGTCAACCGATCTGTACTCCTCGGATCGAGTCAGGGGAGACCCGGATGAGGAATACATCACCGTCTACTCCCGCATCTCCCATTACTATCCACTGATTAATTACATTCAAACACACTACAACAATCTGGTTCTGACATTTAGTGACTGATTTATCTTCAACTCCTCAGCAATTTTTGCTGATAAGTGCTGGACTAAATGCTGGTCGGGGCGGCGATCCACGTCGTTTCGAGATCCCACTCGGCGGCGAGCGACTGAAGCGATCGGGGACCGAACGTCTCGGTCGCGTAGTGGCCCGCGAGGGCGACCGTTATGCCCGCCTCTTTCGCTTCGTGATAGACCTGTTGTTTACCCTCGCCGGTCACGAGTGCGTCCATCCCCGTGTCGGCGGCCTCCGAAAGCCAGTCGGTGCCGCTGCCGGTGACGACGGCGACTGTATCTATCGTTTCGGGACCGAAATCAAGCAACTGGACGCCCTGATTTCCTGTTTCCAGTTCGGAGAGACGCTCTTCGAGTCCGGCGGCGCTGTCCGATGTCGGTGTGCGCCCTGAAAGCCCGATCGTCTCGCCCCCGTAGGCTCCGAACGGCTTTCGACCTTCGAGTTCGAGATGGTCCGCAACCCCTGCGGCGTTCCCGAGTTCGGGGTGTGAATCGAGCGGCAGGTGAGAAACGTACAGCGCGAGGTCGTTTTCGATCAGTGCGGCGACTCTCGCGTAGGTTCGACCGGTGAGCCGGTCGAACCCACCCCACGAGAGCCCGTGATGGACACAGAGAACGTCTGCGTCCGCTTCTGCGGCCCGGTTGATCGTCTCTTTTGCGGCGTCGACCGCGAACGCCGCATGTTCGATCTCCTTTTCGGATCCGACCTGGAGACCGTTCTCGCTCGCGTCGATCTCGCTGAACGCGTCGGTTCTGAGCCGCTCGTCGTAGCGCTCACACAGTTCGGTCAGTTGCATGGGCATGAGTATGAACGAACTCCCTGAGTAGTTTTCCACCGAGCGCCGCGGCCTGTCCATCGTCCCGGTCGTTGACTTCGACCACATCAAATCCCACGCAATGGGGAGCTACGGCGCGCACGACCCCGCGCATCTCGCGGGGCGAGAGTCCGAACGGCTCTTTCGTTCCCGTGCCGGGGGCGAATCCGGGGTCTGCCCCATCAATATCCACGCTCAGGTACGTCTTCTTGTTCGAAAACGGATCGCGTGCCCCGCCGACAATGGCTTGGAGCCACGCGCTCGCGTCCTCCGGTGAGATGACGGTAACATCGCTTCTCGCCGCACGTTCCCACTCCGCTTCGCTTCCCGTCCGCGCGCCGACGATGATCGCTTCTTCGACCGTTTCGAGGATTCGTCGCGTGACGCAGGCGTGGCTCCACTCGTCGCCGTCGTACTCCGCTCGCAGATCGAGATGGGCGTCGAGACAGACGAACAGCTCTGGTTCGGTTGCCCGCGTTCCTGCAACGCTGACGGTGTGTTCGCCCCCGACGAGAAGGGGGATCGCTTCGTCCCAGACGATATCGCGCAGCGTGCCGGAAAGGTGTTTGATGTAGTCGGGAACGTCGTGCCACGGACGAACGTCGCCCTGATCGTGGACGGAGAGGTCCGAAAAGCGCCGGTCAGTACGTCGGTCGTAGTCGTCGAAGGTTTCCGCGAACGTCCGGATTCGCCGGGGACCGAATCGGGTTCCGGGCTGAAACGTAGTTGATATATCGAGTGGCGCACCGACTATCACGTAGTCCGCATCCGCGCGTGAAGCCGATGCACCGGGGAACATCAGGTGATCTTTCGCTGGCCTTCCATCTCGAGATACTCGATCGTGTCTTCGGCCGAAAGGTTCGCGTCGGAGGGCGTGCTGATCGTGATCGTCTCGTAGGTGTCGAGATCCATTACCTGAGCAACAGTGTCGCTCTCGACGCTGATGACCTGTCCCTGCTTTCGCTCGATTATCGGCACTCGAATCTTGGCATCAACAGGCTGGGAGAAGCTGCGCTTTTTGCTGTCGAAGACGCCTTTGCCCTCGACACGGGCCTTTGCGCTGCCGTGTTTGCCCGGCTTTGCCGTGCTGTAATGGGTGATCTTACACGCCGCTTCGTCCATCATGACGTAGCCTCCTTCCTGAAGATCGCGGACCTGCTTCTGTTGTGTTACCATAGACTTCGCTATCCACGGAAACTGTATAAGTGGTTTGGAACACGCTACTGACCTTCGATCACGCGCCCGACGCGCCGGAGTCCTTCCTCAAGCTCGTCGGTCGGGAGTCCGAAACCGATCCGGAAGCGCTCTTTAAAACCGAAGAACTCGCCAGGGGCGAGGACGACGCTCTCTGCTTCGACGACCGCCCGACAGAACGATTTACCATCCGAAAACCCGTCGGGAACGCTCACGAACCCGTTTACTCCCACCGGGTCGTGCCAGTCGAGTCCGTGGTTCGTGATCCACTCCTCGACCATTTCGTGGTGTCTACGCGCCAAACTGCGATTTTCCTCGAGGAGCTCCTCTTCGTGCTCGCCGAGTGCCTGTCGAGCGAGGTGCTGACCGAAGATCGAGGGCGAGATCGTCGTGTAATCCTTCCAGCGGACCGCGCCCTCGATCACGTCACGAGATCCGGCGATCCACCCGAAGCGCAGGCCTGCAAGGCCGTAGGCCTTCGTCAGGCTGGTCGTGCTGATCCCCCATTCGCCGAACGAGGCCACGGGAGGGAGGGGGTCGTCGGCGAGGAGTCGGTACACCTCATCACAGAGCAGATACGCGTCGTTTTCGGCGGCGAGATCGTAGAGCTGCTCGACCATGTCTTGAGAGTGGTGCTTTCCGGTGGGGTTGTTCGGGTTGTTGAGGACGATCAGTTGGGTTTCGGGCCGGATCGCATGCCTCACTGCGTCGAGATCGAGGCTCCAGTCGGGCGGCGAGAGGTTCACCCGCGAGACGTCACAGATCGATTCGGGGACCGCAGAAAGTGCTTGATAGGTGGGTGTGATGACGACCGCATGGCTCTCCAAGTCGAGTAGCGACCGAAAGACGAGGTAGTTCGCCTCCTGCGTGCCGCAGGTGAAACAGATCTCCTCGGCTGTGCGGCCGTAGCGCTCACCGATCTCGGCGCGAAATTCGGGGTCGCCGTCGGTCGGGATTACGTATCCCAGCTCGCCGGGATCGGTGTCGAACCGACTCGATTCCAGACTTCTGATCCCGCTTTCTGCGAGCATGATCTCGGCGTCGTGTTCGTACTCGTCGAACCAGCGTTCGAGTTCGAAGGGCGCGATCTCCATACATCGGCTACGATTGATCCAGTATCAAGTATGGTGGTTACCGCTTCAACCCCACAAGGGTTCGTCTGAATGTATTGTATGTAACATAATCATAACAGCTATATTGGTATACGTAACAAGAAGATCATGGAAAATAGTGAAATACGATGCAGCCGACGGTCGGTATTGTATAGCACAGTAGGTGTCGCAACAGTAGGCCTTGCGGGGTGTACGGACGATGGGCCAGCTGAAGAAGCACAAGGAGGTGAGGACAGTAGTGGTAATAATAGTGGGTCTACCAATGACAGCAGTGACAGCAGCAGTAGTGATTCTGAGAGTGGTTCGACAGATGAGAGCGGATATACCTCATCAGATGAATCGGACGACAGTGGTCAATCTGGAAGCACTGAGAGCGATAGCAGTGGGGGCGGTGACGGTAGTGATAGCAGTGGCACCCAAGAGGATAGGGACGGCCGTGATGGAAGAGACGGGCGTGATGGTAGGGACGGTAGAGACGGACGTGATGGCGACAACGAGAGTGTAGAAGAACCATCCGAGCCACCCAAGGACGATAATGGTAATGGAGACAATGGCAATGATAATGGGAATGGGGAAGACAATGGAGAGGAACCACCCGAACCCAATACGTATGAGCTATCAGTTATCATGATGAATGAGTACGATGAGCCATATGCTGGAGCGGCTACTGTCGACGGTGTAACCAAAGAGAGTCCACTCGACGAGGAAGGATATGCACAAGATATCATATTCGAACTCGAAGAAGGAGAGTACACTGTTGAATCTCATGATGGTCAGACCAAAGAGGTGTCACTCACGAGCGATAAGAGCATCGGGTTTACTATTGTGACTGACGGCGGTGGTAGTGGTCTTGAAATTGGTGTCGAATTCGAAGAAGCCGACTTCATTCGAGTTGACGATAGTAATGCAAGTGTCGATGTGATAACTACAGTTCGCACTTACGCAAAGGGCGATTCACAAGAGACAATAGATATTGATAATTTCACTATTGAGTATATTGTTGACACTATGAGCGGAGCACAGAGAGACTATCAGTCAACTGTTAGTCACTTGGAAGATCTTAGTGACGAGGTGCACGTTGTTGGTGATAGCGTATCACACAGCCACGGCTTCATCGTATCCATTGATGAAGATCTGACACAAGTTGAGATTATAGTTCGTGGAACTACTGCCGATGGAGTGAGCTTTAGCGAGAGCACGCGTATGGGTGACGACTTGGGTGTTAGCAATAGT
>JADFQH010000067.1:4750-11571 GCA_022561895.1 Methanobacteriota archaeon
CGACCTTCAATACCCCAAAAACACCGGGGGGTCGACGGAGATGCGACACCCGTTTAGGCGCGCCACCCGCAGAACTACCAATGACCTTACGCGTGACCTTTCTGGGGACCAGCGGCGCGGTCCCCACCGCCCGGCGCAACCCAAGCGGGATCTACGTAAACCGCGAGGGCGAGGAGCTGCTCTTTGATTGTGGCGAGGGCACACAGCGCCAGATGATGCGCTTTGGCACCGGCTTTTCCATTTCGGCGATCTTCCTCACACACGTTCACGGCGATCACGTTCTCGGCCTTCCCGGCCTGCTTCAGACTCTCGATTTCAACGACCGAGAGGAGGCACTCACGATCTACACGCCCCGAGGAACTACCAAAACAGTCGAAACGCTCGTCACCGCACTCGACGCCCGGCTCGGCTTTTCGGTCGAGATTTGTGATATCCGTCCCGGCGAAGCCGTCTACAAGCACAACGAGTACGAGATCCGCAGCTTCGCCACCGACCATCGCACCCGATCCATCGGATATGCGCTCGTCGAATCGGACAGAAAGGGTCGGTTCGACCGCGAGCGTGCCGAGGAGCTCGGCGTGCCGGTCGGCCCGAAGTTCAGCGCACTACATGAAGGCACGTCGGTCGAACTCGAAAACGGCACGACCATCGAACCCGAACAGGTCGTCGGTCCGCCCCGTCCCGGTCGGAAGGTGGTTTATACGGGTGACACCCGCCCCACGGAGGAGACGGTCGAAGCAGCGGAAAACGCGGATCTCCTGATCCACGACGCGACCTTCGGGGACGATTGGGTGGATCGCGCCCGCGAGACGGGCCATGCCACCGCCCGCGAGGCAGGCGAGATCGCCGCTCGTGCGGGGGCGACTCGCCTCGCGCTAACGCATATCTCCTCGCGGTATCCGGGCGACGCCACCCGACTGGCCCACGACGCGAACGAGGAGTTCGACTCGGCGTTCGTCGCCGAGGACGGACAGGAGATCGACGTGGCGTTTCCCGAGTAAGGGTCACAGTCACACGAGGAAGGTGATCTCACTACCTTCAAGTGCCACAGTGGCTTGGTACCAGAGAGTAATGGACGGACAGGATCTATCTGCGAGGGAGAAGGCACAGGCGTTCGTTCGCGTCGCAATGTTCAAGCCGGTGTTGACGAGCGCGATCATCGTCTTCAGCTTTTTTACAGCTCTATTGGAAGGGATCGGGCTGAGCTTCATCATCCCGATCATCGAGATCGCACAGTCGCCCGGCGATCCGGCCGAGGCGAGCGGGATCGAAGGGATCTTTGCCTCCGTCTATCTCGGTCTTGGCCTTCCCTTTACCCTCGAGTTCATCATCGCCGGCGTTGCGGTCGTGATGTTCGCGCGCTACATGTCGAGTTTCGTCGTCGCGTGGTTTCGCGAAGCCCTCCGGGCGTACTACGTCCGGGAACTCCAGACGGTCGCGTTCGACAACGCGCTCGATGCGCGAACTGCCTACTTCGACGAACACGGTTCGGACGAGATCCTGAACGCGATCGTCACGCAAGCCGACTACGCGGGGAAGGTGATCCGGGACTTCATACGGTTTTTCGAAAAAGTCCTCCTTTCTGCGATATACCTGTTGATCGCGTTCGTGCTCGCGCCGTGGCTCACGGCCCTCACTGTCGTGTTTCTCGGCGGACTGACCTACTTCCTGCGAAACGTCATCGAACCGGGCTACGCGGTCGGCGATCAGGTGGCAGATGCGAACGAGGAAGTTCAGGAATCCGTCCAGGCGGGGATGCAGGGAATCAGGGATGTAAAACTCTTTACGATGAACGAGGAGCTCTTTTCGAGATTCTCTGCGGCGATCGAAAAATACACCGGTGGAATGGTCAGACTCGGGCGAAACGAGGCCGCAATGGACAATTTCTATAGCTTGGCGATGTCGATCATGGTGTTCGTCCTGATCTACGCCGCCCTCTCGTTTACCGCGCTCTCGCTCGGTGCGCTCGGGGTCTTTCTCTTTGCGATGTTCCAGCTCGCCCCGCAGGTCAGCGAGGCGAACCACTTCTTCTACAAGGTCGAGGGGCGACTCCCGCATCTCGTTCGCACCCAGGAGTTCACTCGTGATCTTCAGGAAAGCGCCGAGATCGACGGCAGCGGCGAACCCGCCCCGAAGCCAGTTGATCGGGTCGCCTTCGAGGACGTTTCCTTCTCCTACGATACGAGCGAGCGAGTGCTCGAAGACATCTCGTTTTCCGTAGAGAGCAACGAGTTCGTCGCCTTCGTCGGTCAGTCGGGGGCCGGAAAATCCACGATCGTCTCGCTGCTCGCGCGCCTGTACGATCCGAACGAGGGAGAGATCACGGCAAACGGTAGCCCGATCGAAGGGTTCACCCTCCAAAGCTGGCGCGAGCGGATCGCCTTCGTCCGCCAAGATCCCTTTATTTTCAACGACACCCTCAGAGCGAACCTCACGATCGGTAAGCGCGATGCGACACAGCAGGAGATCGACCGGGCCTGCGAGATCGCCCATCTCGACGACGTGATCAGGGATCTTCCGGCGGGCTATGAAACCCAGCTTGGCGACGACGGCGTGCGGTTTTCGGGCGGTCAACGCCAGCGCGTCTCGCTTGCTCGCGCGCTACTCAAGGACGCGGACGTGCTCGTCTTAGATGAGGCGACTTCGGATCTCGATACGCATATCGAACAGGAGGTCCAGTCGGCGATCGAGACGATGGATCGCGAATACGCGGTGGTCGCCATTGCCCACCGGCTCTCGACCGTAAAGAACGCAGACCGGATCTACGCGCTCGATGACGGGCGGATCGAGGAGATGGGAACCCACGACGAGCTCGTCGAGCAGGAAGGAACGTACGCACAGCTCTATGCGACACAGTGAGTAAGAAAAATCAGCGCCGCGCGATGACCTCCAAACTCCCCGTCTCGCGGTAGTTCCAGATGTCGGAGAACTCGGGGAGGGGAACGGGTTTACCGTCCCAGTCGATGGGCTCGTAATCGACGGCCGAAACGACGGAAAGACCGCTCTCCGCCAAGGTTTCGATCACCCATTCGAGGGTGTCGTCATCGAGCAGCACGGGATGGAGTTCGATATAACAGAGAAGTGGCGAGTCGGCGTCGAGGACCGACTGCATGCCAGCGAGGATGTTGTCCTCGTAGCCCTCGACATCGAAGCGGACGACGTTTACGATCTCAGGTTCGAGATCGCGTTCCGAAAGGAGCGTTTCCACACACTGAATGTCGATATCGAGAGTTTCGACAGCTCCCGTCCGGACGCCACCATCGGGGGCGACCGCGTGCCAGTTCGACTCGGGCATAACGTTGAGAACGCCTGAGCCGGGTTCTGCTCCGACCGCTCCCTCGATGATCTCGGTTCGACCGTCGAGATCGTTTCTTTCGACGTTCTTCTTGAGGATGTCGAGATTCCGCGGATATGGTTCGATCGCGTAGATCCGTGCGCGCTCGCCGAGAACGGCTGCGGCCATCAGCAGGAAGTAGCCGATGTTCGCGCCGAGTTCGAGAATCGTTATTTCCCCGTCAATATCGTCCGCAAGCCGGCGCAGTTCGCGTCGGTAGATTCTCGACGACGTTTTCTCGTGAACCCCGTAGCGAAGCAGCCGCCGCGAGAGACCGGGATCGGTGATATCGAGATACATCTCCCCACACGGAAGCGACCGGCTGACAATTCCATCGGGCGCGCGTTTGCCCAACCGCTCGAAGTAGAGATCCTCACCGACCGCTTCTTCTGTAATATAACCAACTATTTCTCCGAAGTTGTCCTCGTGCGCCATCGTGGCAATCTCTCGCCATCTATTGCGAACGTACGGATAGATGAACTGCGGGGCCTCAACGGCCCGCTGTACCTTCCCCTTCATGGCTACGTAGTACTATATATCACTGCATAAGTATTGTTGACGATCGCAATAAGAATTGAACTAATTTTATCGCAATCATATTACCGGACCGTCACGTCGAGAACTGTACGTTTTAGCGTCTCGTCCCAGTGATCACGCCGAGGAACCGAGAGGCGATAGAGGGGGGTATCGCGGGCGGCCTGGCTAATACTGTGACGTTCGCGCTCGCGCAGCGCATCGAGTTCGTCGGTTTTCTCGCCGTCGAACAGTGTGTCGAACGCCCGGTGTATCCCATCGAGATCCCGGTTCCACTCGTCTTCGTGAACCGCGGCCATCGCCGTCGAGAACGATTCGACCGATAACCGCTCGCGCGAGGGTTCGTCCGCGGTCGTCGCCTGCAAGAGGACGATCCGGTCGATCTCGGCTTCGTGGCGCTGTGTCGTCTCGGGAAACGACTCGCCGACCTGCGCCCACGCGCTCTGAGTGAGGAGCGCGTCGTTGAGCACCGACGCCGTCCGTGCGAGTCGGGAGTTGGATCGACGGGTCCCTTCCGCGATCCGCTCGCTCAACCGGGCGCGCCGCGTCGAAAAGCCGGGATCGAGATCGGGAAACGACCGGAGGTTGTACCGGTGGAGATGCAGCGGCGTCGGATAGCTACGAACCGCTCCTCGAGAATCGAGCCAGAGGCGGTCGTCCGCGATGTGGTTCGCGCCCGCTTCGAGAAAGGTAAGCAAGGTGTTCGTCTTTCCCGACCCCTTCCACGCCGGAAAGAGGATCGTCTCGCCCTCGTACTCGACGGCAGAGGCATGAACCATCGCGGTGGCGGGATCGCGAGCCGCGAGTTTCTTTCGGAGCTCGCCCTCCGCGAGCGTGATCGTCAGCGCGGCCGAGAACTCGGGCTCTGTTCGAAGGGTTCGCCAGTCTTCGTCGAGCTTCGCTCTGCGATCCCCGTAGGTGATGAGAAACCCCCTGTCGCGGGCGTAGCCGTTTTTCGGGCTGCCGAGGACCGGGCCCTGTGGTTCGAAAACAGCGCCGACTTCGATGTGGAGATCGGGCGAGCGAGTCGTCGTCGGAAATCTCTCGTAAATTCGTCGGAGTTGGTCCGCGATGGGACCGGGACCGGTAAGTGAAAGCGCCGCTTCATCGTGCAGCGAGAACGTCGGCATACTGTGCGTTTTCCACCCAGTATGGTAGGAGTTTCGTGATCGGCGTGTCGTTATACCGTCGGCCAGAACGGTTGATAGATTCGCCGACGGCCGTCCCCGGCGACAGATTCTCAAAGCATCTGGCCGACGGTATAATATATCTCGCCTGCGTATCACCCCCCGTGAGCGCGCGAACGAGTGCCCTCGATACACTGATTTTCGGTGTCGATATCCAAAGCGGCGACGTTCGGGGTGATGCACCCTCGTACGCCGTCGTCGCATTCGACGGAGAGCAGATCGACCGCGATGTCGTCTCCTACCGCAAGCTTAGACGACTCATCGAGCGAGAAACGCCCGCGATCCTCGCGACCGACAATATCTACGAGCTTGCCGCCGACAAGGACGCCCTCGTCCACTTTCTCAGGGAGCTCCCGAGCGAGACGACGCTCGTGCAAGTGACGGGTGCAGAGCGACCCGAACCCCTTTCGAGAGTCGCCTCTCGCCACGGCGTTCCCTACGGAAAGAAGCCGATGAAAGAGGCCGAAGCCGCGGCCAGACTCGCCGCCGGAAACGTCGGTCACGAGGTGAGTGCCTTTACGAACACGACCCGGATCAAGGTCTCTCGGGGGCGCTCGACCGGAAAGGGCGGCTGGAGCGCGGATCGCTACACCCGCCGGATTCACGGCGCAGTCAGAAAAAAGAGTCGCGAGATCGAATCCGAACTCGACGGTGAGGGGCTAGGGTATGAAACGGACGTAACGGAAAAATACGGCGGCTACTCGAACGCGACCTTCCTCGTCGAGGCGGACCCACACGAGATCCCGGTTTCGAGCGGACGTGCGGGCGACGTGCGCGTCGAGATCGAACGAGAGCAGTATGACGGACTCGAGTTCGAGCCGCTCGCAAAACGCCGTGATTACGTTCTCGTCGGGATCGATCCCGGTACGACCACTGCGGTCGCAATCGTCGGGATCGACGGCGAACTCGATTTCGGTTTGCCGGTTCCGCCACGGCTGGAAGCGCCGGGCGAGCGCAGGGTCTTTCTCGACGTACTTCTTGTACTCAGACCACGTCGTGGCAGCGATGGTCCTGAGCTCTCCCCTGGCCAATGCCGGCTTAAGTATGTTGGCTGCATCCATTGCCCCCTCCCCTGCTCCGGCACCTACCAGCGTATGGATCTCATCAATAAACAAGATGATCTCTCCTTCTGCATTGGTCACTTCCTTGATCACCGCTTTGAGCCGTTCCTCAAACTCTCCCTTAAATTTCGCACCGGCAATAAGAGCGCCCATGTCAAGGGAATATATTTTTTTGGATTTCAGGTTCTCGGGAATATCCCCATTAATAATCCGGTGAGCTATACCTTCGGCTATTGCCGTTTTTCCAACTCCGGGTTCACCTATCAAGATGGGGTTGTTTTTTGTTCGCCTTGAGAGAATCTGCAAGATCCTTCTGATCTCCTCATCTCTTCCTATCACAGGGTCGAGCTTACCTGCTTCGGCAAGCTCATTGAGGTTATTCCCGTATTTATTGAGTGCATTGTACGTCTCTTCTGCGCTCTGACTCGTAACCTGCGAACCTTTTCTCAAATCCTTAATAGCCAATTTCAAACCCTTTTCAGCAATTCCATTGTCTTTCATAAATTGGGCAACAGTATCTTTTACAGACAATAATCCTAAAAGAATATGTTCAATGGAAACAAATTCGTCCTTGAACTCCTTTAAGTAAGAAGTCGCTTTTTGCATTGCCTGATTGGCATTTCCGGATAAGTATTGTTGAGCAGTACCAGATACTTTTGGATAGGACTCAACTATCTTATCCAACGCGCTTTCAAAAACATTTAG
>JADFQH010000068.1 GCA_022561895.1 Methanobacteriota archaeon
TCTTCTCCCGCCGCCCGTCCGGGATCGGTCAAGCGCAATGCAGCCTGGAGGAGTTCGAGCGCGTGGATGTTCGCTTCTAGTACTGCGATCACTGTTGGAATCGCCTGTCGGTCGGCGAACCGAACGAGTTCGCCCGGCGTCGGCGGTCGGGGTAGCCCACCCGGTCCACGGGGTGGTTGGGGTCGCACTTCCCGACGAAGCTCTTCGAGCGAGCGCTGGAGTTCGTCGACGCGCTCCTCTAGATCGTCCTCGCGTGTCATACCCGTCCTTCGGGAACCGGGTAAAAAAGGTTGGTTATAGGATGTATCGTAGGTCGAAATACCCTGTTTGGGAGGATGGACACGCCCACTATCGCGGGTTCTTCAAGGGGATGCGGTTGGGTACGATGCCCCCTATCAGAAATGCTCGCCGAGATAGACCCGCCGTGGGGGAAACAGCGATTCGAGGATGGGCCGCGCCCGCTTTTCTCGGACGGAGATCTCGCCGACTCGTTCGATCATCGCGAGGGAACGGGAGCCAGCATAGAGCTGTGAGAGCGTGTTGACACTTGCTTCGACCGTCGCTTTCTCGTCAGTGGGTTCACAGCCCTCGTTCGAAACCGAGAACGTCCGATCGTTCCACGGTGCGAGCGGGTCGGAAACGGCGAGCGTGAGTCGCTCCTCGGGCCCGGAGAGATGATCCAGTGCGCGCTCGACATCCACCAATCGAAACATCGGTCCCGCGTGGCGGGTGCACTCGATCTCGCCGGGTTCCTCGACCATCTCGAACAGCGGGCAGTCGGGCGGCGCGCGAAACCTGATACGATCGATCTGGCTCTCGTGGCTCGCGAGAAATCGCAGGAGTTGGCGAAAACCGCTGAAATCGCGGTAGGCCATATCCGTCGCTCGAAGGGTCTTCTCTCCATTCTCGTCGTTCCGGTTGACCGTGTATGCGATGTAGGCCCGTGGTTCGCCGTCGTCCCACCGATAGACGTAGGGATCGGCGTTCCAGCGCTCGAAGATCCGCCTGTGCCACCACTCCTCGGAGCGCTGGAGCGAGAAGTCCACCCTCGTTCTGTGCGCGCGATAGATGGAATCGAGCGATTTCCACTCGCTCGCTTCGACCCGCTTGAACTCTCCATGGTCGGGACCGGCTGCCGACGCGAGTACCGCCGGAGTCGTCTCGTAGCGGGCGTAGTCGTTGACCGTCCCCCAGCCGTATCGTCGATAGAAGGCGTGTTTGAACGCCCAGAGGATCGAGAAATCGACGCCGCGCTCGCGGTAGTCCGCAAGGCTCTTTCCTAAGAGTTCGGCAACGTGGCCCCGTCTACGGTGTTCGGGCGGCGATGCGACGGCCGACAGTCCGGCGACCGATTGGTCCTCGCCGCGCACGCGGGCGTCGAGGAAGTAGTGTCGACAGACACAGAGGAGGCTCTCGTCGTCGAACAGCCCGTAGCGCTCGCCGGGGTGTGGTTTTCCCTCGTCTTCGAGTTCGGGTCCGGACTCGGGTGAGAACGCATAGGAGACGAGTCGGCGAAACGCCTCACTCCTCCCGTCGGGAATCGGGCGATACTCCATAGCCGTTCTCTACCGGGCGTGGACAAATACCTTCAGAACGCCCGATCGTACTGGATCGGCGGATCGAGTTCGACACCGAGTTCCTGCGCCGCGTGCAGCGCGAAATACGGATCGCGCAGGTGTTCCCGCCCGATGATCGCGAGATCCGTGGTTCCATCGCGGATGAGGTCATCCGCCTGTTTCCCACCAGTAATCCCGCCGACCGCACCCACCCGAATATCTGACTCGCGCTCCTCGCGGATCTGCGCTGCAAGCGGCAGCTGTGCGGCCGAGCCGTCCTCGGGGAGCTGCTGGTCCGGGTGCAACATTCCACTCGAAACGTCGATCAGATCCGCACCGAGTTCGGAGAGGTCGTCCGCGAGATCGATCGACTGCTCGATGGTCCACGACTCGCGCTCGGGGAGCCAGTCGGTTCCCGAAATCCGAACGAAGACGGGCTTATCGTCGGGCCAGACTTCGCGGACTGCTTCGGTGACCTGTCGAACCAATCGCGTGCGGTTCTCGAAGCTCCCACCATAGTCGTCCTCGCGGTTGTTGGTGACTGGCGAGAGGAACTCGTGCAGCAGGTAGCCGTGAGCGGCGTGGACTTCCGCAACCACGAACCCTGCCTCGAGCGCGCGTTCGGTCGCTCGTCGAAAGTCCTCGACGAACGCCTCGATATCCTCGTGGGTCATTTTCCGCTGTTTTGGGGACTCCCCGTCGTAGGGCCACGGCTCCTCGCTCGGGGCAAGTACCTCCCAGCCGCCCTCCTCGGGCTGGAGTGGCTTGCTACCCTCCCACGGACGGGTCTTGCTCGCCTTTCGACCGGCATGCGCGAGCTGGATTCCGGGAACGCTCCCCTGCTCTGCGATGAATTCGGCGATCGGCGCGAGTGCCTCGCCGTGCTCGTCGCTCCAGATGCCGAGATCCTCCGGGGTGATCCGGCCTTCGGGCGAGACCGCCGTCGCCTCGGTCATCACGACGCCCGCGCCGCCGATGGCGCGCGAGCCGAGGTGAATGCGGTGCCAGTCGGTGGCGATCCCATCGCCTTCACAGGAGTACTGGCACATCGGCGAGACCGTCACGCGATTCGGAATCTCCGTCTCGCGGAGCGTCAGCGGACTGAAGAGATCAGTTGTCATCACCTCTCGTTAGGGCCAGAGTGGAAAAGCTCTCTCGACACCCGAGAGGGTTGCCGGGGTTCACCTCGGCGCGGTTCGGAGGGTAGAAAAGTGGGTGGGAACATCCACAAGCTATGGCACTCAGCACGGACGAAATAATGCGGCTCAGCCTCGATCTCGTCGATTGGGAGGAGACCCCCGCAGACAGCCAGATCTACGTCCCCGGTGACGGGATCGAAACAGCACTCGTAGGAATCGACCTCGAAAGCCCCGAGATCCAACTCGCCGCCCGCGAGGGCTACGATCTCGCGCTCGCCCACCACCCCGTTGGCGAGAGCGCGCGCCTCGATTTCACCGGCGTGCTCTCCCGTCAAGTGGCGTTCATGACCGCCCACGGCGTGCCCGAAGCGGAAGCGGAAAGCGCGATCGAAAACCTTCGCGAGAACGTCTCGCTCGGTGCACACAGCTCGAACTACCGCCACGATCCGAGCGTTGCCGAGCTACTCGATCAGCCCTACATGAACATTCACCTCGCGCCCGACGAGATCGGTCGCCGCCGGTTCGTCGAGATCACAGACAGGATGGACGAGGGGGCGTCCGTCGGCGAGTTCGTCGAGGAGTTAGAACGGATTCCCGAACTCGGGGAGGCCGCAACCGACGTGGAAGTTCGGGTCGGAAGCGAGGCGAACTCTCTGGGAACGGTCGCCGTCCACCACGCCGCCGGAACCAACGGCGGGGCCGATGTCGCCCGCGCGTACTTCGAAAACGGCGTCGACACAGTCCTCTATATCCACGTCGGCGCTTCCGATGCGCGGGAACTTCGCGAGGAGTACGACGAGAAAACCCTCGTCGTGACGGGCCATATCGCGAGCGACGCGATCGGGCTGAACGTCCTCATCGACGCCTTGGAGGACCGGGGCGTCTCGTGTACCACGATCTCGGGCTGTTCGATCGGCCGGAGTTAGGCGGACCAAAACCTATATGTCTTTAGGCTCACCTAACACCATACATGGCTGTCACGGACGCACACGATGTCGAACCGACCGACGGGCACGAGGAGTCTGACACGCTCGTCTCGGCCTTTCGGACCGCTCCCGATCGAGTGATCTTTACCGAAAGCGGAAACTCCGAAGGGTGGATTTCGACCGATCATACCGTCGAGCCGTGGCAGTAGCTCGGTTCCGATTGTTTCGCAAAAAACAGCAGTACTGGCCGACTTACCGCTCCATCGCGTCCGACACGACGAGGGTGTCGTCCTCGAGGTAGTGCTCGATGTGGTGGGCATCGTCTTCGACCTCGACGAGGATCTCACGCAGGATCTCGGCGGTCGCGTGGTCCCCGAGGTTCCCCGCGAGTTCGACGTGCTCGCGGAGGCTCTCGATGATGTCGCCGTAGATCTCCAAGTCGTTTTCGAGCGACGTGCGGATGTCGTAGACATCCTCGCCCTCGAACTCGACGGTCGCGTGTTCTTCTTGGTTCGCCGGGCCCGCGATCGGAACGCCGCCGATCGCCTGGGCGCGTTCGGCGATGATGTCCGCACCCTCTTCGACGGTTTCGTACGCCTCTTCGAAGAAGAGGTGCAGATCACGGAACTCCGCGCCCTCGACGTTCCAGTGGTGCTTTTTCAGCTGGTGGTACAGCACGTACGAATCGGCGAGGTCGGCGTTCAGCGCGTCGACGATCTGTTCGGCTTTCTCCTGATCGAGTCGAAGCGCGTTCTCCTCGACACTGTCGGCCTGTTGCCGGACTGATTTCTGGGTGCTCATCTCGTCTCTGTCTACAACGTCCTCCCTCTTAAAGATTGGTTTCTAGAAAACGATTTTTGGTTTTCCTAAAATATTGTTTTTCGTTTGTTATCGTGTGACTCACCACCGGGGAAGACCTTCGCTCGGTGGTGAGCTACTACGGCGGGGTCGAGTGTCACGAGACGGGTTCGCTCTGCGCGGTCGAGCGAGTCCATGATCCGGCCGTTCGGGTAGATAATCGAGGAGTTGCCGGCGTACGCTCTCCCTTCGGCGTTCCGTCCGGTTCGTCCGACACCGACGACCCAACGGACACCGTCGAGCGCGCGAGCGCGCAACAGAAGCCGCCAGTTCTCGACGTGAGCGGCCGGCCATGCGCCGGGGACGAACAGCGCCCGAACGTCCGTTCGAGCCAGCGCCGCGCTCTCTTCGACGAAATTGAGGTCGTAACACGTAAGCAGGCCAGTCGGCCCGAGAGGGGTTTCGACGATCACGCGTTCGGTCCCCGGCGAGAGAAGCGATCGTTCGTTCCCCCAGAGGTGGCGTTTTCGATAGATGACGCACTCTTCGGGCTGGGCGTACACGGTCGCGTTGTACAGTCGCTCCCCTGCGCGCTCGACGAATCCAACGACGAGCGTACAGCCGACGCGGTCAGCGATCGCGCGCACGCGCTCGATTACGCGGCCGTCGCGAGGGATGGCACATGCGTCGATCCGGTCGCGGTCAAACCCCGAAAGCGAGTATTCGGGAAACACCGCTACGTCCACGGCCCTAGGGAGGCCGGCGACGTGCTCGGAGACCCGTTCGAGGTTCGCGTCGATATCACCGTCATCGACGACGGTCTGGCAGACGGCGACGATCGGTCCGGCCATGGAGGCCGGTCGGACGGCGCGAGGAAAGTTCCGCTGATCGAAATCCACTACGTCTTTGATGGAGCTCTCTAGACGAAGGGTATGTCTGATCCGGATATCCTCGTCGCCGGCGAGACGCTGATCGATTTCCTTCCCGAGCGGCCCGGTTCGCTTCGCGAAGTCGAAACCTTTACTCGGAGACCCGGCGGCGCGCCCGCGAACGTCGCCGTCGGGCTGGCAACGCTCGAAGAGACGCCGTGGTTCTGGACGCGCATCGGAAGCGATCCCTTCGGCGATTTTCTCGAAGAAACGCTCACGAATCACGGCATCTCGGAGCGGTTCATCGAACGCGATCACGACGCGAAGACGACACTCGCGTTCGTCACGCACGACGAACACGCGGACCGGGAGTTCAGCTTCTACCGCGACGGGACGGCAGACACACGAATGAAGCCGGGAACGATCGACGATGACCTCTTAGAGCGCGTCTCGTGGGTCCATCTCGGTGGCGTGACGCTTGCGAGCGATCCCTCGCGAACGGCGACCCTCGATCTCGCACGTCGTGCGGGCGAGCGGGGCTGTACCGTCTCGTTCGATCCGAACGCCCGGCCCGAGCTCTGGGGAAACGGTGCGTACGAGCCGCTCGTAACGGAGATCCTTCCCATGGTAGATATGCTCAAAGTGACCCCCGAGGATCTCGCGGCGGCCGGAATCGAGCGCGAAGATCCGATGGCGCTCGCGCGCGCTGTCTGTGATCGCGGCCCGCATACGACGCTGTTGACGCTCGGCGGTGCGGGCGCGCTCGCCGTCGCGACTGCGGAGGCTCCGTGGACGGGCGAGCGTAGACATCCGGGATATCGAGTGGACTCCATCGATACGACCGGTGCGGGCGATGCGTTCACCGCCGGAGCGATCGCGGCCCTCTCGGAGGGCACGGATATCGAGGGCGCACTCGCGTTTGCGAACGCCGTCGCGGCGACGACGACCACCGCCGAGGGCGCGATGACCGCGCTCCCGGATCGAGCGCGCGTCGCGGAGTTTCGCGAGTCGACGCCCGTAGCCACCCGCTAAACTTTCAGTTGCCTGCCGTGGACTGACTCCTTTCCACACGATAATCGACGGTGATGGACGAGTCCCAACGACAAGTGGCCGAATTTCTCGATACACACGATCTGGAATCGCCCCCCGAGTTCCGCGTGCTCGATCTCGCGAGCGAGGTGGGCGAGATCGCAGAAGACGTCGCCGAATCGACCGACTACGGTGAGGCCCCCGACGAGGTCTCGATCAAGCGCGACGAGATCGGCGATGCCCTCTTCGGGCTGCTCGCACTCTCGGTCAGGGTCGATGTCGATGCGGGCGAGGCGCTCGAAGAAGCAGTCGAAAAGTACCGAGAGCGGATCGACGAGTCCGGCGATCCCTCCTCGGGCGAGTGAGAAACTGATCGTCGGTGTTTTTGTCGCTCGATTCCGTCGGATGGGGTATGCATCCACGTGCGGCCGAGTTTCGCGAGCAGGCGGCCGAGGAGTACGGGCTGGAAATAGCGGTCGAGGAGTTTTCCGAAGGAACGAAGACGGCCGCGGCCGCGGCCGAGGCGGTCGGCTGTGAGGTCGCCCAGATCGCGAGCAGTCTCGTTTTTTCAGCGGATGGGAGTCCGGTCGTCGTCGTCACGAGCGGCGCGAACCGCGCCGATGAGGAAAAAATCGCGAGCGCACTCGGCGCCGAAACGGTCACGATGGCCGATGCGGAAACGATCAAGAGTAGTTTAGGGTGGTCGATCGGCGGGGTTCCGCCGATCTGTCACGACACGGCTGTCCCCGTTCTCTTCGATTCGACTCTGAGTGCGTTCGAGACCGTCTGGGCGGCCGCCGGAACCCCACAGGCGGTGTTCCCGATCGAACCGGAGCGACTCAAAACGCTCGCGGCGGCGAGCGAACGGGAGATCGCCGTTGAGCCATAGTGTTGTGAATACTGATGGTTTGAATAAGGTGAGTCTATTAATACAGAAGTGGGAAATAACAACGCTTTTAACGCTATCCTCTCTTGTAGCGAACATGCCACGTACACGCAGAGATCTGCTGAAGCTGGGCGGGGGAATCGTTTTCACGGCAGCCATCGCTGGCTGTACCGACGACGGGGGAGAGGCGGGTGAGGGCGAAGAAGAGCCACCCGAAGAAGAGGAGCCAGCCGGCGGGGAAGAGGGGGACGACCACGATGATCACGACGAAGAGGACGATCACGACGAGGAGCTAGAGGACGCCGGGTTCGCGGAGTTCGAACTCATCGACCAAGAGACGGACGAAGTTTCGGCCTACGTTCACGGTGATCACTGGGACGGAGGACTTCCACAGATTCTCGCCGGCGAGAGCGTCTCACTCGGCGCGTACATCGAGGACGAAGACGGCGAGGAGATCCCTCTCGGCGAGGACGGGTACGAACTCAACGCGGAGATCGCGGAGGGCGCACAGGAGGGGATCGTCGAGATCGAAGCCCACGGCGATCACGTGGACCTCCACGGCGAGGATCCGGGGCTGACGGAACTCGTCTTCCAGCTCTGGCACGACGACCACGCCGACTACGAGTCACCGCCAATCGACGCCGAAGCCGTCGAGGAGATAGACGAGGATCACGGTGATGAGAATGATCACGATGATGACCATGGCCACGACGATGACGACCACGGTCATGACGACGAGGACGATGATCACGGTCATGATGATGATCACGATCACGACGACTGAGTAGCGATTCAAAGCCGTTGATCCGGACTGTTTTCCCTGTTTTCGATCCGTTCCAGCTGCGTCTCTAGGAGTGATTATTAAGAAATGGGAACTATATAATAACACTTTTGCCCGCGTAGACACACGTGTCGGTATGGATCTGACACGGCGATCGTTGCTGAAAGGTGGTGCGGGCGTGCTTGGTGGTTCTACTCTCGCGGGCTGTCTCAGTGATTTCGAGGGAGCGGAGGGCGAAGGCGGGTCCGGTTACGCCGCGTTTTTCGCCATCTGGGACTGGGGCCAACACGTGGGTGGAGAGGCGTTCGATTTCGAGAACCCGGTCGACGTCGGCGAGATGGGACATGGGTGGGAGCCCGACGGTGACCTTGCTCGGGATATCGCCGGGACGGACGCCTTTGTCTACCTCGATACCCCGGAGTTCGCGTGGGCACAGGACATCGCCTCGCAGCTCGAAGCCGACTACGACGATATTGCCGTGATCGACGGGATGGCCGGGATGGAAGGCGAGCTGCTCCCATGGGAGGGCGAGGAGCACGACGACCACGATCACGGCGACGAGGAGGGCGAACGCGAACCCGCTGACCACGAGTTCGATGCGACGGCCGTCGAGATCGCGGAACTCGACATCATCGACCAACAGACGGGGGAGGTCGCGGCCTATCTCCACGGCGATCACTGGCACGGCGGCGTTCCCGACGTTCCGCTCGACGAGACGATCTCCATCGGAGCGGTCTTCGAGGACGACGAAGGGCGCGTCCTTCCGTTGGGCGAGGACGAACAGTTCCAGTTCGACGCGATGATCGCGGAGGGCGCTCAAGAGATCATCGAGATCGATTCACAGGGCGATGAAGTCGCGATGACCGGGATCGAGGAGGGGCGCACACAGGTCGTCTTCGAGCTCGTGAGCGACGGCGAGGTGATCTTCGATACGAGTGTCGACACCCTCGGCGCGGAGGTGGTCGAAGCGCTTTCCGAGGAAGAAGCGGCCGAGTTCTACGATCCCCACGTCTGGGTCGATCCCGTTCTCGCACAGGACGTCGTCGACACCATCGCCGAAGCGCTTTCGGAGATCGATTCGGAGAACGCAGAGGTGTACGAGGAGAACGCGGCGGCGTACAAGGAGGAACTCGATTCGGTCGATCAAGGGTTTGAACAGCTCGTCAGCGAGGCAGACCGCGACGTTGCGGTGCTCGCCGGTCACGACTCGTTTCAGTATATCGAAAGGAGGTATGGTTTCGAGCTCCACACGCCGGTGGGGGCCTCGCCGGACGAGTCCCCGAGTTCACAGCAGATCGCGGATACCGTCGAGTTCGTGGACGAAAACGAGATCGACGTGATCCTTTACGACCACTTCGAGTCACCGAACCTCGCAGAAACCATCGTCGAGAACAGCAGCGCGACCGAGATCGAGTCAGTGACTCCCGCGGAGGGAACGACACAGGAATGGAACGACGAGGGGTGGGGTTGGGTCGAGCAGATGGAAGAAGTGAACATCCCCGCGTTCGGCAAGGCTCTCGGGGCGGAGTGAGCAATGGGATCACGCCGCTTTGTCGGTTCGACTCGGAATGGGGGGAGCGATCCCGATCGGCCAGCAATCAAAGAGCTAAACGCCTCGGGGGTCAAATGGGGAGAGAGATCACCGTGAATCCGGTCGTCGACCTTGAGAACGTGACGTTTTCGTACGGCGAGATGGTCGCGGTTCGGGACGTTTCCTTGACTATCGAGAAGGGGGAGTTTCTCGGTTTAGTCGGACCGAACGGCTCGGGGAAAACGACGCTGTTGCATCTCATGCTTGGGCTGCACAGCCCCGACAGCGGCTCGATTTCGCTGTTCGGCGAACCAGTAGAAGAGTTCGATGGGGGCGAGCGGATCGGCTACGTCTCCCAGCAGTCGACCAACCGCGGCGGGACGATGCCGGTCACGGTACGAGAAGCGGTGACGATGGGGCGCTTCGCTCACGCGGGGCGCTCACGATTGACGAAAGCGGACCGCGAGATCGTCGATGAATCCCTCGAAACGGTTGGTATCGCCGATCTGGCCGACAGACGGATCAACCAGCTTTCGGGCGGACAGAAACAACGGGCGTACATCGCCCGCGCGGTCGCCTCGGAAGCGGAGCTACTGGCGCTCGACGAACCCACTGTTGGAGTCGACGCCGAATCCCGCGACGCCTTCTATCGCCTGCTCGATGGCCTCAACGAATCGGGGATCACCATTATCCTGATCGAACACGACATCGGCGTCGTCACGGATCGCGCAAACCGGATCGCCTGTATCAATACTGAGTTATTTCACCACGGCGACACCGAATCGTTCGTCGAGAGCGACGCCTTAGAACAGGCCTACGGCAAAACTGGCCAGGTCGTTCACCACCACCACTGATGAGCAGGGCAAAAAGACGGACGGTCGAACTCGTTGGGATCGCGCTCACCGGTGTTCTCGCAGCCGTGATGATCTCGTTCATCGTCCTCTACTGGCTGCGCGAGGCTCCCTATTTCAATGTCGCTTACGAGCAGTTTCGGATCGCCGGGCGACTGCTCGATTTCTATCTCGGGACGAACGTCTTCCAACACCCCTTCATGTGGCAGTCGATGTCGACGGGCGTTCTCATCGGCATCGTCGCCCCGCTGGTGGGCACGTATCTCGTCCACCGGGAGATGGCGCTCATCGGGGAGACGCTCGCCCACACGGCGTTTGCGGGCGTCGCCTTCGGCTTTCTCTTTAGCGCCGTCACCGGCTGGGACGGCTCTCTCCTACTGATCGCCCTCATCGTCGGGATCCTCGGCGCGCTCGGCGTGCAGTGGCTCGCGGAACGAACGAACACCTATGGGGACGTTCCGATCGCGATCATGCTGACGGGCAGCTTCGCCGTCGGCACGCTGATCATCAGCTACGGCCGGGGCCAGACGGGGATCAACATCGAGGGCTATCTGTTCGGCAACCTCTCGGTCGTCACCGTCGAGGGCGCACGGTTGATGGCGGTCCTCAGTGTGGTCGTCGTCGCTTGCGTTGCGCTCACCTACAAGCAGCTCCTTTTCATCACGTTCGACGAGCAGGCCGCCCGCGTCGCCCGGCTGAACGTTTCGGCGTACAACACCCTGCTGATCGTCATGACCGCGGTCGTCGTCGTCGGTGCGATGCAGGTCCTTGGAGTGATTCTCGTCGCCGCGATGCTGGTCGTTCCCGTGGCCGCGGCCTCCCAGATCGCACAGAGCTTCAGGGAAACGCTCTATCTCTCGATCATCTTCGGGCAGCTCTCGATCATCGGCGGGTTTGCGGTTTCGATCCATCAGGGGCTTCCATCCGGCGGGTCGATCGTCATCGTCGGAATCTCGATCTACCTCCTCGCGATCGCCGTTTCGAGCCGCTCGGTTTCCGCGATCTCGACGCACTGATAAGGGCGGTTGTATAGTAGTCGTTGAAAGTCAGTACACACTCGCGCTGCGGATTCGCGGCCAGCGTCGTGGACG
>JADFQH010000069.1 GCA_022561895.1 Methanobacteriota archaeon
ACGAGCCACCCGCTTGCGTCCCGAACGGGAACCCAGATCCTCGAAAACGGCGGTACCGCCGCGGACGCCGCGGTCGCGACCGCAGCCGTGTTGAACGTCGTCGAGCCGCACATGACCGGGATCGGCGGCGACATGTTCGCGCTGACCCAGTTCGACGGCGAGTACCGCGCGCTGAACGGCAGCGGCCGCGCGCCCGCCGCCGCGGATCTCGAAACCTACCGCGAGCGAACCGACGCCGAGAAAGCGGGCGAGCCGGTCATGCCCACCGAGGGGGGCCTCCCTGTCACTGTGCCGGGCGCGCTCGACGGTTGGGTGACGCTCTTAGAGAAGTACGGCAACTTCGACCTCGCGGACGTCCTCCGGCCCGCGATCGGCTACGCGGAGGGTGGCGTCCCCGTCTCGGAGTACGTCTCCCGGCAGTGGGCACACGCCACAGAGCGGATCGCCGAGTTCGACGCGAGTTCGAAAACGTTTCTCGACGGCACCCGCCCGCCCGCACCGGGCGAGCGATTCGCCAATCCTACGTTCGCGGAAACCCTCGAACGGCTCGCCCGCGACGGACCCGAGTCATTCTACGGTGGGGAGATCGGCGAGGCAATCGTCGAAGCAGTCAGAGATCACGGCGGTGCGCTCTCGCTTTCGGATCTCGAATCCCACAAGAGCACGTGGGAGGAGCCGATCAGCACCGAATACGGCGGAATCGAAGTGCTCGAACACCCGCCGAACGGACAGGGGATCATCGCGCTCGAAGCGCTCAACCTCGCCGAAGAGCTAGGAATCGACCCGGACCCCGAAAACGAAGCGCGCCTCCATCGCCTGATCGAGGCGACCAAGCTCGCCTTCGCCGACGGGTATCACCACGTAAGCGATCCCGCTCACATCGAGATCCCAACGGAAACGATGCTCTCTCCGGAGTACGCGAGCGAGCGCGCGGGCGAGATCGGTGAGCAGGCACGAACCTACGACGCGAGGGCGGACGAACACGCGAATACGGTCTACCTCTCGGTGGTCGACCCAGATGGAAACGCCGTTTCGTTTATCAACAGCATCTATATGAGCTTCGGCAGCGGGCTCACCGCGGGCGGCTTCGCCCTCCAGAACCGCGGGCACTCCTTTCGTCTCGACACGGATCACGCGAATGCCATTGCGCCCGAAAAGCGTCCGTTTCATACGATCATTCCCGCCATGCTCAGAGAGGACGGCGAGTTTCGTGCGTCGTGGGGCGTCATGGGCGGGTCGATGCAGCCACAGGGCCACCTCCAGGTCGTCGCCAACATGGTCGACTCGGGGCTGAACCCGCAGGCCGCACTCGACGCACCGCGGTTTCGATGGCTCGACGGGAATCGAGTGGCGCTCGAAACCGAGCGGATTCCCGACGAAGTCGTCGAGGGACTGTGCGAGCGGGGTCATGAGATCGTCGAGGAGGACGGCTTTTTCGCGGATGGCGGCCACTGGGGCGGCGGCCAGTTTATCTACCGCACCGACGAGGGGACCCTGATCGGCGGCTCGGATCCGCGACGGGATGGGCAGGCGATCGGATTCTAGTGACATCCTCGGAATGCACTGGCAATCTCGAAAATCGCGGAGCGATTTCGATCGTCAGGCTCCGCCGGAAGAGCTTCGTTCTTCGGTAAACCAGCCTTCCCCATTCGCTTCGCGGTCGCCAAGTGGGCGACCGCGAGGCGAGGCCACCGCGCCGCCCACCGTTGGATCAGTCCTCGAACCGCCCTGAGAGCGCTTCGATCTTGCCCGCCTGTACGCCCCAGAGCGTCGCGTAAGTTCCCCCTTCCTCGAGCAGCTCCTCGTGTGTGCCTCGCTCCGTGATCCGGCCGTCCTCGACGACGAGGATCGTATCCGCGCCCTTGACCGTCGAAAGCCGGTGGGCGATGGCGAACGTGGTTCGCTCCGCAGTCAGGCGGTCGAGGCTCCGCTGGATCAGGCGCTCGGTCTCGGTATCGACGTTGGAGGTCGCCTCATCCAGAATCAGGATCTCGGGGTCCTGTAAGATCGTTCGGGCGATCGAAAGGCGCTGTTGTTGGCCTCCCGAGAGCTTCACGCCACGCTCGCCGATCCGTGTCTCGTAGCCCGCGGGCAGGTCGCGGATGAACTCGTGGGCTTCCGCGGCGCGGGCCGCATCCTGGACCTCTTCGTCGTCCGCCTCGAAGTTTCCATACCTGATGTTCTCCGTGACTGTGCCGTCGAAGAGGTAGGCGTCCTGACCGACGTAGCCGATCGCTCCCCGAAGTCTCGACAGGGTTAGATCCCGAACGTCATGGCCGTCGACGCGGATCTCGCCGCGATTCACGTCATATAGACGAAGAAGGAGTTTGAGGATCGTCGACTTTCCTGCACCCGTCGGCCCGACGAGCGCGACCGTCTCGCCGGGTGCGGCCTCGAAATCGATGTCGTGGAGAACGCGTTCGCCCGACTCGTCGTTTTCTGCCGCCGCGAGCGCGCTCTCGGGATACGCGAACTCTACGTGGCGGTACTCGACGCGCCCCTCAGGCTCGTCGAGCGAGACGCCGTCGGGGGCGTCGGTGATCCTGACGGGGATGTCCATCAGCCCGAACACCCGCTCGCTCGAGGCCTTCGCGTTCTCGTACTGGTCGATGATGGTCGAGACCTCCGCGAGCGGCGTGACGAACCGCTGTGTCATCAAGAGAAAGGTGACGAACGTCCCCACCGTGAACTCCCCGGAAAAGAAAAGCGGCGGGCCCGAAAACAGCCAGATCCCGCCGACGACGAACGTCGCGGCGAAGGAGACTCCCGCAAGTAGCTCCATTCCCGGTCGATAGACGTAGTTGAGCTTGATCACCGCCATCGTCTGCTCGAAGTAGTCATACGAAGCCCGGCGAACCCGCTCGGTTTCGTACTCCTCAGTGGTCGCGGTTTTGACGAGCTGCACACCTCCCAAACTGTTTTCGAGGCGGGTGTTGAGATCGCCGATGCTCGCGCGCTGAGCCACGTAAATGGGTTCGACCGCCCGCATGAACCAGAGCGTAAAGAGCACCATCGCGGGCACGGCGATCAGGGTGACGAGTGCAAGCTGGGCGTTGAGATAGAAGAGGATCGCGGCGATCCCGAGCACCATCACGCCGAGGCGCGCGGAGTTCTGGAGCGCGTCGTCGAGAAAGACCTCCAGATTGGAGGCATCGTTGTTCAGGACGCTCATCACCTCGCCGGTCTGCTTGTCGTCGAAAAACGACATGTCGAGGCGTTGCATCCGCTCGAAACTGTCCGTACGAACGGCGTGCATCACCCGGTGGGCGAACGTGTTCGCGGCCGTGCCGTAGACCCACGTGAATATCGCGGTGGTGAGAAAGGCTCCGGCGATCAGCGCCGCCGAAAACCAGAACTGCCCCGACTGAGTAACGGGAAGCCACGCGTCGGGAACCACAGGCAGGGAAAACGGTTCGGTTTCGACGAAGATCGCATCAATTGCGATCCCGAGGACGAGTGGAGGAAGGAGGCTTGCGATGCGGGCAACGACGTTCGCGGCCATGCCAAGCGCGAACCACTCGATCTCCGGGCGGCCGTAAACCCGGAACAACCGCGAAAGCGGGCGATCAACCCGGTCGCGGTAGGTGTCGAAAACGCTCCGATCGCTCGTCGCCATCTGCCGGAACGGATGGAGCGCGAGGCTATGTAGCCACCGGAAAGCCCTCAGCGCACACTCGCGTGTGCGCTTCGCCCTTTGCATGTCCTTCAGGCCAGCAGAGCGCGGCGCGCGATAAACGCGGGACCGAAGGTCTCGCGGACTCTTGGAGAGCGAAGCTCTCCAATGGTCAGGAAACCAGCGGTTTCCTTCGACATTCGAGCGGGCAACGCCCGCGAGAAGATTACGCGCCGCATTTGGGGACGCACCCTCCCCCGCCCCGCGAGCAGCGAGCAGCACGCTCGCTGCTCGCGCTGGCCACCGCACCGCTGCGGCGACGATCTGCGCGTGGTGCAGTTGATCGCTCGACCACATTGGCAGTCGCGCGCAGACTACTTTTGGCGACGGGCAGTAGATGGGCGACCATGACCGAGTGTATCGTCTGCGAATCCGAGATCGAACAGGGAGTGATCGGACCCGAGGCGGGCTACGGCGGCGAGAGCTACGCGCCCGCCCAGACCGAACACGCGGGCGAGATCTACTACTTCTGCTGTTCCGAGCACAAGGAGTCGTTCGAATCCGATCCCGAGCAGTACGTCAGTTCGTAAGCAGGCTTACAGCCCGAGTTCCCGGCCGATGACCAAATGCTGGATCTCGCTGGTTCCCTCCCCGATCTCCATCAGCTTTGCGTCCCGGTAGAAACGCTGGGGGGCGAAATCCTCGGTGTAGCCGTAGCCCCCGAGAACCTGCACCGCGTCCTCCGCGACCTCGCGACACGCCTCGCTCGCGTCGAGCTTCGCGAGCGCGCTCTCGCGTGCGACCGTCTCTCCGCGGTCGTACTTCGTCGCTGCGCTGTGGGTGAGCAGGCGGGCGCGCTCCGTTTTGCGGTGCATCGAGACGATCATGTTCCGGACCGCGTCGAACTTACAGATCGGCTGGCCGAACTGCTCGCGCTCGGTGCTGTACTGGCGGGCGGCCTCGTAGGCTCCCTGTGCCAAGCCTACGGAGAGCGCCGCAATGGAAATTCTCCCCCCGTCGAGCGTTTTCCTCGTCTGCTCCCACCCGTCGCCTTCCTCGCCCAACAGGCGGTCCTCGGGAACGCGCACGTCATCGAGGGCGATTTCACAGGTGGGCGAGGCGTTTAGCCCCATCTTCTCCCAGATCGTCGTCACCTCGAAGCCGTCGTCCTCGCGGGGATCGACGATGAAGGTCGAGATGCCGTCGTAGCCCGCCTGCCGGTCGGTGACGGCTTTCACGAGGATCGAACCCGCCTCAGAGGCGTTAGTGATGAACTGTTTGGTGCCGTTGATCACGTACTCGTTTCCTTCCCTTTCGGCGGTCGTACTCATGTTCGAGGCATCCGAACCGCTTCCCGGTTCGGTCAGCGCCCAGCCGCCAACGTACTCGCCCTCTGCGAGCGGTTTTAACCATCGTTCTTTCTGCTCGTCCGTCCCAAAGAGTTCGATCGGTTTCGAGGCGAGGCTGACGTGAGCAGCGTAGGAGAGTCCGATCGATCCCGACACTCGTCCGAGCTCCTCGGTGACGAGTGCGTACATGAGCTGGTCCCCACCCAAGCCGCCGTACTCCTCGGAGATGGGCACACCCATGATGTCGAGCTCCGCGAGCTGCTCAAAGATCTCCTCGGGATAGCGGTGTTCGCTTTCGATCTCTTGGGCGATCGGCGAGATCTCCTCCTCACAGAAATCCCGAACGGTGTCCCGGATCATCCGGTGTTCGTCGGGGAGCCTGAAATCCATAACCTCCATTGTTCGAGAGTGAGCATAAAAACAGCGAACGACCATGATAGACGTTGGATGGCCGATAGAGAATTCACACCCCATATAATATATTTAATATTATGTTTATTTATATATATACATATAAATAAATTGATATATTTACAGCTTATTATAATAGTGGAGCGATTTACCGTTTCGGTAGTTTTATTATAATACATACTATTTAATAGATATGGCAGACGATAATAGAGATACCCAATCGGAGGGACGATACAATAAACGAGGACGGCGCAGCGTCCTCAGCAAACTCGCAGGAATTGGACTGTCTACAGTCGGTATAGCTGCTCTCAGCTCGCCAATTTACGCCGATGGTGATCAGATTAACACGAATTTTGATCCTTCGAGCATGAATGAACTATACGAATTCAAAAACGACTTCTTCGGTTTCAAGGAAGACAAGTAGCTCAAAATAGTGGAAGAACTTTCTGATGAACAAGTTGAAGCGTTCATTGATCTAAACAGTATTCAAAAAGTCGAGTACAAGACGCACCAAACGGGAACTCCGGCGATCTCAACTGAAGAGGAAAGAACTCGTGCGGAGACTGCTAGTGAAGTTGATTATAAAGAAAAATGGGGGTGGGATAGATCAGAATTAAGATCGGACCTCATAGAATCAAAAGATCGTGAGTCCTCAGTGACTGAGTTAGATACTGACATCGATAGCACTGGAACACAGTTTTCGACGACTTTAGAACCTACCGATCCTGGTGGATTCACCCTCTTTGAATGGCGACATGTTATCCAGTGGGACTACGACAATATTGATATTTCTGTGAGTAATGGCTCTCATTACGATCAGGTCCTCTATACAGACCTGGGCTGGACATACGAAGGTGTCATTTCTGAATGGGACAGCACAAACAGCAACTGTGGATGCATCTACACAGGTTACATTCAAGCGAGTTTTGAGGGGTATGTCGTAGATGGTATCTTTCCTCTCGGCAGCGCATACCCATATGCTGAGTTGGAAGGAGATTACGTTGGCAATGGGTTCGTCGTTGATGAGGATGTGGGATGAGAATTTATGAACCGTTATGACTCCCAAATATTCGTCGGCCGGTTTTACGCCACTTTATATCGTCAAATCACACGCTTGAAAGTGAAAACTAATGAAAGGTAACAATCAAATAATACGTGATGGATTGGCATACGTAGTCAGCTTCGTGATCGCTGTCTTTTTTGCTGGACTCATAACGTCATTAATATCCAGATTAATTGGACCGTTGGCTAGTACCTCTGCATACATTATTTTGCTCATACTGTTTGCCATCATTTTTACGACTGTAGTATTTGTGTATAAAAAATATACACGATAGGCATAAGTGTTCTTTTGATTTGTGTCGCGAAGGGCCTATACCGTCGGAGGGCCTTTGACTAGTGAATGGAGTTTCGTCGGCTGATTCGTGGACGAGTTGATGAGCCACAGCTCGAACGAATCGGCCGCGAGATCGCCGACCGCTACGGCCGCGACAGCGTTCGGATCTCGGTGTTGGAGGCGGACAACTGGCTCTCGACGCCGTGTGTGATAAACGACGAGTGGTTCGTGAAGGTGATCAGCCCGCAGAACGCGCTCGTTCAGGCGCTCTTTACCGGAGCGCGAAACGTCGGCGTCTTTTCCAGGGGCGAGGAGGGGTTTTTCGGCCGGTTCGAGGACCCCCTCGAGATGAGCCAACACGAACTCGAAGCCACCCGAAAAGTGCGGGAGATCGGACTCAACGCCCCCGAGCCGATAGAAGCGTTCGGCGTCGACGAGTTCGGCGTGCTCGTTCTCGAATACCTCCCGTCATTTCGCACCCTCGACGAACTTCCCCCTGAGGGGATCGAGCGCTTCGCTCCGGAACTGTTCTCCGCGCTTTCGATCATGCACGAACACAGCCTCGCACACGGCGATCTGCGTGGCGAGAACGTCCTCGTCCACGAGGAACTGCTCTATTTCATCGACGCGACCAACGTCCGAGAGGACGGACTACAGAACGCGCGGGCCTACGACATCGCGTGTGCGCTTGCGACGCTCGAACCCACAATCGGGGGCAAACGCGCCGTCGAGATCGCTTCCGGAACCTACGACCCAACACAGCTACTTGCCGCGCGCGACTTCCTCGATTTCGTTCGCCTGCGACCCGATCACGAGTTCGAGGCCGCAGGATTGAAAGGCGAGATCGAACGCCGGGCCGCCTGACAGGCTGTCGGCCTTCCCGTTCCCATGATCGACAGGAGGGCAAGTTTTTATCCTCGCCTCGCAAAGTTTGCGAACGATCATGAGCCAGCAATCGACAGGCGTTTCACAGCAGTATATCGCCGGAGAATGGACCGACGGCGACGGATCGGAGACCTTCGAGAGCATCAACCCAGCGACGGGAGAATCGCTCGGCGAGTTCCGACAGGGCACGGAAGAAGATATCGATCGTGCGCTTTCTGCGGCGGACGACGCATTCGAGGAGTGGCGCGCACTCTCGTATATCGATCGGGCCGAGTATCTCTGGGATATCTATCACGAACTCAAGGACCGCCACGAGGAACTAGGGAGAGTAATCACCGAGGAGTGTGGCAAGGAGATTTCGGAGGGGAAAGCCGATGTCGCGGAAGCGTGGCATATGGTCGAGTGGGCCGCGGGCAACGCCCGCCATCCCCACGGCGACGTCGTCCCCTCGGAGATCCCCGCGAAGGACGCCTACATGCGCCGCAAACCCCGTGGCGTCGTCGGCTGTATCACCCCGTGGAACTTTCCAGTTGCTATTCCGTTCTGGCATATGGCCGTCACCCTCGTCGAAGGCAACACGGTGGTCTGGAAACCCGCAGAACAGACCCCGCGCTGCGGACAGATCATCGCCGAGATGTTCGAGGAGGCGGGCCTACCTGAAGGTGTGTTCAACATGGTTCAGGGCTTTGGCGACGCTGGCAACGCCATCGTCGAGGACGAGCGCGTCTCTGCTGTTCTTTTCACCGGCTCCGCGGAGGTCGGCCATAAGATCGCGGGCAAGGTGGGAGCCGAACCCGGAAAACTCGCGGCCTGTGAGATGGGCGGCAAAAATGGGATCATTATCACAGAACAGGCGGATATGGACACCGCGGTTCACTCGGCGATCATGTCCTCGTTCAAGACGACCGGCCAGCGCTGTGTTTCGAGCGAGCGCCTGATCGTCCACACCGATCTCTACGACGAGTTCAAGGAGCGCTACGTTTCACTCGCAGAGTCGGTGAAGATCGGCGATCCGATGGACGAGGAGACGTTCATGGGACCCGTCGTCGATGAGAGTCAGGTCGAGAAGTTCCAGAAGTACAACGAACTAGCAGAAAAAGAGGGCGGGGAGGTGCTGGTCGATCGCGCGGAACCCGAAGAAGGCGAGCTTCCGGCGGAGTTCGATGGGGGCCACTGGGTCGGTCCCTTTGTGTATGAGATCGAGTACGATCCCGAGCTTCGCTGCCTCCAAGAAGAGGTCTTCGGCCCACACGTCGCACTGGTCGAGTACGATGGCGATATCAAGGAAGCCATCGAGATCCACAACAACACGCCCTACGGGCTTGCTGGTGCGATAATCTCGGAGGACTACCGACAGATCAACGCCTTCAGGGATTACGGCGAGGTCGGACTCGGGTATGCGAACCTGCCGTGTATCGGCGCGGAGGTCCACCTGCCCTTTGGCGGCGTCAAAAAGAGCGGCAACGGGTATCCGAGCGCGCGCGAGGTGATCGAGGCGGTCACCGAACGGACGGCGTTCACCTTGAATAACTCGCGAGAGATCGAGATGGCTCAGGGGCTGTCGGCCGACATCACGACGAGCGACGACTGAGCGTACCGGCCCCGGACGTTATTCTTCGCGCCATTGTTCGTGTGTCGCTTCAGCGAGATCGATTGCCGTCATTTCGTACAGTTCGATACTGTCTATGTCTACATTCCTGTACGATACCCACCCGACGGCATTTGCGTCGCGGAACAGAACCCGAGCTTGGGGGAAGTCCCCACTGGGTCCGCCCGTGCCAACGATGCTCTCATCGGCGACATCCGTGATCTCGAAGCCGCGTCTCTGATCCGGATGGTCCTCGTATGCTCCCTGTGCCCCGCCAGCGTCGTCATAGATCCAGATCCCAATCGTGACTTCTCCGGGTGTTTCGATACGAGGATCGTCTTCGACGTATTCGGTGATATCCGGGTCGTCGGAACTTCGGTGGTACTGGCTGGCTGCGTTCGCATCGTCGACCAACGGTTCGTCGATGGAGTCAGGATCTTCGCGTACCCAGTTTCCCTCAAGCACCTCCAGAACGCGCTCTTCGGACGGAAGCATCGCATCCGGGTCCGAATCGTCGAATTCGTCGTTTTCACCGATACCCAGCTCGATATCGCTACACCCGCTTACGAATGCGAGACCAGCAACTCCAATACCGCTCTTTAGTAGCTGTCTTCGTCGCATGGGTGTCAAAATATCGTTATGAGTATAAATATATCGATAAAGTATATAATTTTCTACTGACTACTATCCAAATAACCCAACCGAGTCCGGTCGGAGCCGCTACAATCCAACTGATGAAAGATGATCAACAATTTTCAACACCACGACGAGCGAGGACTGACGGACAGAAAACGGGGTCGGGCCAGACCCCGTCCGGTAGGCACTGTGCTGGTTTGTACCAGCGATATGCTCTACCGCGTCAACCGTTATCATTATACGTATACTAACGGTGGTTAGGAAGGTCGTAGAGCGGGTTGGTTCGGAGCCGTTCGTAGTAGGGTTGAGAACGTGGAAACGAGGCGAGAGATGGACCGTCCGGGGCGGTCCAGTGGAGCGCGACGCGGGTTGTGTTTGCCGTCAAGCGAGAAAAGCGCTTTTCGGCAATCCCTACTCCGAGGTCCGTCCTAATAAACGTGTTTGCTTGATCCCGCTGATTTATGAGATCGGTTACGAGCACCGCCGATCCCGGAGTGCCGGGAACTCCGATCTAACTCGCTCGACTCGCTTAGGATCGATCTCGCTCGTAACGAGCGTCGGATCGTCCGCGGAACTGGCGAGCGTCGTCCCCCACGGATCGAACACCGACGACCGGCCCAACAGTGTGGCTCCCTCGTGTTCGGCGCTACCGTTTACCGTCGCAACGTAACACTGATTTTCGATCGCCCGCGCCCGCGAGAGGGTCGTCCAGTGTTCGACGCGCGGATAGGGCCATGCACTCGGAACGAGCAGGAGGGTCACGCCCTGATCGATGAGCTCCCGGTAGAGCTCGGGGAATCGCAGATCGTAACAGGTCGTGATCCCAACGATGAATCCTTCGATCTCGCAGATTCCCGCTGCCGGGTCCTCGCCGGGAACCAGTAGCTCGGATTCGTCCGATTCGTAGCCAAAGAGGTGGTGTTTTCGGTATATCGCCCGTCGGTTACCGTTGCGGTCGAACAGAACGGCCGTGTTCGCAAGACCCTCGTCGGCGGGCGTTTGTGCGTCGGCCGTCTCGGGCGCGCTGGTCGTTTTCGCGAGATCCTCGACGATCGTTCCTGCAAGCACGCTGATCCCGTGGTTCGCAGCGGCCTCCGAGAGCCGCGAAAGGGTTGGCCCGGAGAGACCTTCGGCCCTGTTCGCGTACTCCTCGAACGCGAAGTACCCGAGGTTGAAGATCTCGGGAAGGCAGACCAGATCCGCGTCGCGAGCGGCCGCCTCCGCGATCGCTGCAACTGCTCGTTTGACGTTTTTCTCGACGTTGCCGTGATCGATATCGAGTTGGGCGAGTGCGAGCTTCATCGTTCGTCCCGATCGAGATACTCTCGGATCGCGCTCTCTAGATTTTCGAGCTCGCTATCGAGGTTCTTCTTGAAAAACCGCTCGACACCGGGGAGCTTGCCGTCGACGACGAACTCATTCGAGAGGCGACAGCCCTCGTCGGTTTCCTCTAAGCGATGGGTTCCGGTGACGCGCATAACCTTCGAGCGACCGACGAACTCGACGTAGTTCGGTGGATCGCGTTCGGTGTCTTCGGTCTCGACGCGGGCAGCTCGACGGATCACCGGAATCGGAATGTCGATATACCAGATCGCTTTTCTCCCGTCTTCGTCGGTGAGTTCGTAGTCGGAGACGA
>JADFQH010000377.1 GCA_022561895.1 Methanobacteriota archaeon
GAGAAGAACATAGTTGACTGGTCGACACTCAAGTGACTGAGTAGCTAACCCTACAGAGAACGTCGAGCTGATGGGCGATGTAGGTCAGCTCCTCGCTTTCGAGCTGTTTTCGGCGTGTCTCAAGCCACTCCCCTAACTCTTCGCCGACCGCCCCATCAGCGAGCGCGTTTTCGATGATATCGAGAATATGAGAGAGAAACCGTCGTTCGTCGGAAGAGTAGGGTGGGTAAACGACCCAATCAGAACTTCCAGCAGCAAGGATCTCGCCGCCTGCCGCGGGAATCGCGGAAAACAGCCGCCTTCCAGTCCGGCTACTCCCTTCGCGATCCATGTCGCGGTGATACAGGTCAAAAATTCGCTCATCGAGTAGGTGTGCGGGATCGAAGATCGTCCCGCCGTCGAAGGTGATCGGGAAGTACGCGAGACCGCCCGGCGAGATGGATTCGAAAAGAGGAGGAAGGGCGCTGTCGAGATCCACGAGATCGAGAACCGCCTGTGCGATGAGGAGATCGTACTGCTCGTTGTCCACGAGTTCGAGCCCATCCCCGATAACGAGCGAGACCGTGGATCCGCCGCGTCGGAGACGATCACGATCCTCGGTGAAATCCCGTTCGAGGAGGTGCTCACGTGCGGCGGCGATGTTTTCGGGCTGGTAGTCGATGGCGGTGTACGAGACCGTCTCGGGGAGCACACCCCGGTCGAGCAGGCGGGTGATTCCGGTTCCCACGCCAGCGCCGATTTCAACCGCTTCGAGGGATCTATCAGGAAGTTCGTCTCGAAGGCAATCGAGGACCCGCCTGTTCAGCGCGCGGTCGTCCACGGCTCGTTTCGCATGGAGATACTCCTGAAAGTCGGTCATAAGTCGTAGGTTAGCACCGCTCCGATTGTGGTTTCGGGACGTTCGGCGAGCAGGTCGTAGGCCTTCGGGGCTTTTTCGACGGGTAATCGGTGGGTGAGAATCGCGTCGGTGTCGATTCGTTCGAGGTAGTTCCACGCGAGCGCGAGGCGACGGGATTTGCTCCACCGACCCCGGAGTTCGGGATCGATCGTGCTGACCTGCGTGCTTTCGAGCGTGATCCGGCTCCGGTGAAATCGCCCGCCAAGATCGAGATCCACCCGTTTACTGCCGTACCACGAGCCGACCAACACGCGACCGGCGTAGCCCGTCGCCTCGATCGCGGCGCCGAGAGCGGCGGGGTTGCCCGAGAGTTCGACCGCGAAATCCGCTCCTTCGCGGTGGTCACACGAAAGCTCCTCACGGAGATCCGCCTCGGGCGAAACCGTCCGGTCGGCCCCAAGTGCGCGCGATCGTTCGCGTCGGAAAGGATGACGATCGACCGTACAAAGCGCGTCGAGCGGATGCTCGGCGAACAGCGCGGTCGTCAGCAATCCGAGGACGCCCTGTCCGAAGACGACCGCCCGCTCGCCGACGATCGGGGCGGCGTCCATCGCAACGTTGAGTGCGGCCTCGACGTTCGGTAGCAGGGTGGCCGCCTCGGAGGGGACCCCTCGGGGCACGGACTGGAGATCCGCAGGGTCGATACAGAAATGGCTTACGTGGGGGTGGAACGCAAAGACTCGCTCGTCGAGCCAGCCCTCACCGACCCCGTCCCCGAGTGCTACCACCCGACCGACGGCGGCATAGCCGTACGAAATCGGGTATTCCAAATCGCAGGAGAGCGAGGGGATCGTCTCGTCCGCGGACAGATTCTCGGGGGTTTCCCCCCGATAGAGCAGGAGCTCGGTTCCGGGGCTGATCCCCGAACACTCGGTTTCGACGAGCACTTCTTCGGGGCCGGGTTCCGGGACGGGGCGTTCCTCGAGGCGAACGTCTTCGGGCCCACGAAACGAGACGGCACGGGCGGTCATCGTTGCCCCTCGAAAGTGAGATCCGACGCCGACGCACGAGTGATCACGGCGAGAGGTAGGGTCGAGAGCGGTATGGTTCTTCGGTCCGCTCGATTAGCTATCATTTTCGAGGCGACCGGAGACGTATACCGTTGGCCAATCTGCGGTGTTTCGCCGGACCCTACGGCTTACGACCGACAGTATAGAGCCAGTCGCGAACGAATCCAGCGACGAAGGGGGTTGCAACGAAAACGGCCGCGACGGTCGTGATCGGGGGAGTAGCGACCGGCGAGAGGACGACGGCGAGAAACGCCATCTGGAGGCCCGCGAGCGTGCGCCGGCTCTTTCGATGGGGAAGGTCAAAGACGGGGAGGTTGCGGCGCTGACGGAGCCAACGTCCGAAAACGAACAGATAGCGCGCGGCGCTGACCGAGAGATACCAGACGGGGAGCTG
>JADFQH010000378.1 GCA_022561895.1 Methanobacteriota archaeon
ATCTGGAAGGCCGTGCCATTCGCAGTAACCCCCGGTCCCAATATGGCGTCCGGGGCGCCGGCCGGAATGTGCGGCAGACGTATGCGGCGATGGTCGCGTCGATGGACGAAGGGGTGGGCCAGGTTCTGCGCGCGTTGGACACGCAAGGGATTTCGGACAATACGCTGGTGCTGTTTTCCAGTGATAACGGCGGCGTCGCTAACGTTGCAGATAACACGCCGTTGCGCGGGGCAAAGGCCAGTGTGTTTGAAGGCGGCATTCGCGTTCAGGAAGAACCATTCCTCAACAATCCGGTCACATTACCCGGCGAAACAAACTCTCCATTAGCCGACGGTACATTAACTTCGGCTTCGACTGTGGTTGAAATTATCGATTCCGAACCGGTCGAGGATCAGCGGGATGATCGTTCCGAAAAAGCCGGCGATGACCAGATTCAGCACCATCGACACGCCGATCACCAGCCCCAAAAGCGGACTCTGGTTGAACACTGTGGCGATAAGCGCGACTAGTACGCCGGTAATCACGCCGTTTGCCGCACCCGCGGCGATCTCGTTTGCGACGACGCGCCCGCCGGTTCCGATCGAGACCTGTTCGAGGGCGATGCCACGAACCGTGACGGCCATCGACTGAGTGCCCGCGTTCCCGCCCATCCCGGCGACGATCGGCATGTAGACTGCCAGTAGTGTGAACGCCGCGATCGTGGTCTCGAACAGGCCGACGACGGCCGCCGCCAGAAACGCCGTCCCGAGGTTCAGAATGAGCCACTTGTACCGACTGCGGACCTTCGCGAGCGGGCCGTCGAGGACGCTTTCCTCCTCGGCGACCCCGGTAAACTCATAAAGGGTTTCGCCGACTTCCTCCTCGATGGCCCTGAGGATGTCTTCGGCGTAGATGACGCCGAGGATGCTACCGTCATCGTCGAGGACGGCGACCGTGCTCTCGGGGTTCGCACGGAAGACATCGAGAACGTCCGTGTCCGGTCGATTGTACTGGATCGTCGGAATCGCGTGAAGGGAGTCAGTAATGTGGGCCGACGCTCGATCACTCAGTGCCAGCGTATACCCCGGTAGCTCACCCAGCAGTTCCTCATCCTCGACGACGAAAACCGTCGGAAAACGGCCGGTTCGCTGCTCGTAGCGCCGCACCCGGTCTGCGAGTTCCTCGAAACTGCTGTCAGTCTCGATCGTAATGTAGTCGAGATGCATCATTCCGGCGGCGCTCTCCGGGCTGAACTCGAGGAGGAACTCGATCTTCTCCCGGCGGTTCTCGGCGAGTCGCTGGAGAACTGCCCGCCGCGTATCCGCATCAGTTAGCCCCAGAACGTCGGTTGCTTCGTCCGGATCGAGCCGGGAGACGAACTGCTGTAGTTCATCACGACCCATGTCCTCGACGACCGACCGCTGGACCGACTCGGGCAGCCCGAAAAACACCCGGCGTTGCTGTGCGTTCGAAAGCTCGTAAAACGGCACTGCGGGCGTCGTCGACGTGGCGATCGCCTGCTGGATGTCCGGCGGGGACGCGGCCATACGATAGGGGATCTTCGGATCTACTAAAGTAGACGGTATTCTACCATCGGACAGAGGCTTTGATACACTGTCACCGGGGAGGCCCTCCGGCGACTGTATCAACCGTTCTGTCCGGTGGTATCGCACGAAGCGAGTGTGGGAGCGTGCGAACGGATGGAAGACGAACGGAAGAGTGGGAGAAACGCGAACGGGAACGATGCGGTTGTCCGCGCCCGATCCACCTACGCTTAAGTCGGTTCGTCGGCTGGCTGTGGTATGGAGTACACACTGGCGATCGAAGGGACACCCGAGACGGTTCCGGGGGGAACCGGCGTTCTCCTGTTGCATCCGAGCACTGGCCAGACGGACCGAATCGACACCGATTTCCTCTCGACCGACACCGATCACTTTTTCGTCATCTCGACGCGAACAACCGCCCGCGAAGTCAAACAAAAGCTCGAATACTACGACGTGGACGAACTGCGTGCGACAATCCTCGACACCCTCTCGGTCGAACGCGGCTACTCCAGACGAAGCGGCGAGAACATTCATTACATCTCTGCACCGCACGATCTTCCCGGAATTATCTCACAGACGCGGAACTTTCTCGAAGGTCATAGCGGTAAACTCCGGATTACCGTCGATTCGATCACCGAACTCATCTATTATGCCGACGAAGCCGAAGTCTACGACGCGATGGGCGAACTGCTCGCGCTCTTAGAGGAGTATGACGCCGTTGGCCTGTTCCATCTCTCCGAGGAAGTCCACGACGAGG
>JADFQH010000070.1 GCA_022561895.1 Methanobacteriota archaeon
TCTGGTGGGGATGGGATTCGAGGAGATGGACGGCCCACACGTCGATGCGGAGTTCTGGATCAACGACGCGCTGTTTATGCCCCAAGACCACCCCGCACGCACCCACTGGGACCAGTTCGCCCTCGAAACACCCGACCGAATGGAGGACCTCCCCGAGGGGCTACTCGAACGGGTCAAGAACGCTCATTTGGAGGGAGTCGGTGAGGACGGCGACGGCTATCATTCGCCATGGGCCGAGGACGTCGCCCGCGGGGTCGACCTACGCGGGCATACCACCTCGCTGTCGATGCGGTATCTCTCCGGGGAGGCAGTCGGCGAACTCGAACCGCCCCAGCGATATTTCTCGGTCGAGAAGGTCTACAGAAACGACACGCTGGATCCGACTCACTTGCTTGAGTTCTTCCAGATCGAGGGCTGGGTGATGGCTGAGGAGCTATCAGTCCGGGATCTCAAAGGGACCTTTACCGAGTTCTACGAACAGTTCGGCATTACTGATCTGCAGTTCAAACCTCACTACAACCCGTATACGGAGCCGAGCTTCGAGCTCTTTGGGCATCACCCCGAGACGGGCGAGCTGATCGAGATCGGTAATTCGGGAATGTTCCGGCCCGAAGTGCTCGAACCCCTTGGAGTGGAATGTGACGTGATGGCGTGGGGGCTCGCGCTCGAACGCCTCGCCATGCTGATCACCGGCGCGGAGGACATCCGCGACCTTCATGGTACCCTCGCGGACATCGAGTTCCTGCGCAACGCGGAGGTGATCTACTGATGCCCGTCGTCGACATCGCACCCGACGAGCTGCGCGAACTCGCGGGCACGGACAAGAGCGACGACCAGCTCAAGGACGATCTGTTCGGATTAGGACTCGAATACGAGGGCGAGACCGAGGAGGGCGAGTTCCAGTTCGAGTTCGCGCCCGACCGGTTGGACCGGCTCTCGGTCGAAGGGGTTGCTCGTTCCCTCAGGTATCACTACGGCGAGGAGCGGGGAACCTACGTCCCGCCGACGAACGCCCCCGACTGGACGATCGAAGTCGATGAGTCGGTCCCCGAGGAGCGACCCTACGTGACCGGCGCGGTGATCCGCGGACTCGACCTCGACGAATCGGGGCTCGACTCGCTGATCCAGCTTCAAGAAAAACTCCACGCGACGATGGGCCGCAAGCGCGCGAAGGGAGCCATCGGCATTCACGATCTGACGATGTTGAAAGCTCGGTCCGCAACCGGTGGCGAGTCGCCGACGATCAGATACACCGGAGTCAGTCCCGATGAAGACCGGTTCGTTCCGCTCGATTCGGACGCCGAACTCACGCCCGGCGAGGTCCTCGAAGAACATCCGACTGGGAGGGAGTACGCGGATCTCGTAAGCGCCTATGAGAGATATCCGGCGATCTACGACGAACTCGGCCTCTTTTCGTTCCCGCCGGTGATCAACGGCCGGCGGACGGAGGTTTCGACCGGCTCCCGAGAGCTGTTCGTCGAGCTTACTGGTACCGATCAGTGGACGATCGACCGGATGTGTGCGATCATCTGCTATGCGCTTTCCGCACGCGGCGCGACGATCGAGGAGGTCGAGATCGAGTACCCCGATCGGGAACTCGTTCGACCCGACTTCGAAGTTCACGAAAAGCGCGTTTCCCACGATCGGATCGAGCGCATGCTCGGCATGGCGTTCGAACCCAAGACGCTGATTGACTGCTTCGAGCGTTCGGGCCTCTCGGCGACCCAACTGTTAGGAGACGAGGCGGCCTACGACGTGGAGATCCCGCCCTATCGCGTCGACGTGCTCCATCCGGTGGATCTGATCGACGACGTGGGTCGGGCCTACGGGTTTGACTCGTTGATCCCAACGTATCCCGATGTGAGCACCGTCGGCGGTCGTCACGAGCGCACTAGATTGGAAGACGCCGCCCGGAACGTCCTCGTCGGACTCGGCTTCGAGGACCAGCTCACCTTCCAGCTCACGAACGAGACGGAAACCTTCGAGCGAATGAGGATCGACTCCGGTGAGGAACTCGTCGGTGCGGGCGAGCCGGCGACCATCCGCGAACCCTACAGCGAGGACTACACGATCGTCCGGACGTGGGCGCTGCCCTCGCTGATGATGGTGCTGGAGAACAACACCCACCGCTCGTACCCACAGAACCTAGCGGAGATCGGTCTCGCCACCGAAATCGACGACTCGACGGAAACCGGCGTGGCCGAACGGCGAACGGTCGCGGGCGTACTCGCCCGGACCGACGCCTCTTACGAGGACGCGAAAGGGGTCTTGCAGGCGATCGCGCGAACCTTCGGGGTCGACCTCGAAACGCCGGCGGCGGACCACTCGACGTTCATCGACGGTCGGGCGGCGGCGGTAGTGATCGACGGCCGTTCGGTGGGAATCGTCGGCGAGATCCATCCCGCCGTTCTCGTCGAACACGATCTCGAAATCCCCGTCTCGGCATTCGAATTCCGGCTCGACGCTTTGGAGTAGGACCGCTAGAAGGTGGACCCGGCGCGCTTTGCCGCGCCGGTATTTTTGGCTCAGCTTTTTGGACCGAGGGAGTTCCCGAGATCGAAGAGGTGGGTGGCCATTACTTATCACGATGGCGGGCGAAAACGAGCTATGGAACTGATCGGTCGGACCCTCCCACCCTCGCTCGGCTGTGATAACTGCGGTGCAGAGATCGATCCGCGGCGGGGGATCTACGTTGACGCGATCGATGACGACGTGCGGCCGGTCTGTAGCGATCACGCGAGCGAAAGCGCGCGCGGCGTCGAGGTCGAGCGCCGATCCCGACCCGAAAGCGACGAGAAATGGGACGAATGGTACGTGATTACGTCGGTACCGGACACCTGAGCCGTTTTATGGCGCAGGACCGTATCAGCCACCGTGAACCAACTGGTCGACGGCGAGTGGCGGAGCGACGCCTACGAGAGCACGAACGAGGAAGGCGAGTTCGATCGCCAGGAGACGTCTTTCAGAGAGCGGATCGGCGAGGAGTTCCCCGCCGACACGGGTCGATACCACCTTTACGTCTCGTACGCCTGCCCGTGGGCACACCGCACACTTCTCGCGCGCTCGCTGAAAGGACTCGAAGACGCGATCTCGGTGTCAGTTGTCGACCCGTTCAGAGGCGAGGGCGGCTGGCAGTTCACCCCCGGAAAAGAGGGGTGTACCCTCGATCACGTCCACGGCGCGGAGTACCTCCGGGAACTCTACATCCGGGCGGACTCCGACGTTACCGCCAGAGTCACCGTGCCCGTCCTCTGGGACACTGAAGCGGACACCATCGTCAACAACGAGTCCAAGGAGATCCTCCGGATGCTCGACACCGAGTTCGAGGAGTACGCGACCCGCGAGGTCGATCTCTACCCCGAAGGCTACCGAGAGGAAATCGACGAGATCATCGACGCGATCTACGAGCCGATCAACAACGGGGTCTATCGCGCTGGTTTTGCCGGCTCGCAGGAGGCCTACGACGAGGCCATTGAGGACCTCTTCAGCGCGCTCGACCGGTGGGATTCAGTACTTGCAGACCAGCGCTACCTCGCGGGCGACCGCCTCACCGAAGCGGACATCTGTCTGTTCACCACGCTCGTGCGGTTCGATCAGGTCTACCACACCCATTTCATGTGTAACGCAAAGCAGATTCAGGATTACGAGAACCTCTGGCCCTACCTTCGGGATCTCTACGGGACGCCCGGTGTGGCCGAGACGGTAAATATGGACCACATCAAGGAACACTACTACACGACCCACCCGGACGTGAACCCTTCTCAAATCGTCGCGCGCGGACCGGATCTGGATTTTAAAGCTCCACACGACCGGGACGATCTGGCGGGCGAACCGCCCGAGGCACTTGTTCGGGCTGACTGAGTACTATACCATCGGACAGAGGCTTTGATACTCTGTCGCCGGGAACGGCCGCCGCCGAATGTATCAACCGTTCTGTCCGATGGTATACGATTTTGCGGCCAGTAGCTATATACGCTCGACAAACACCGCTAAAATATGTCACGCGCCGTCGCCATGTTCGTCCCCGGAGCGACGTTCGGTTTCGGCGGGCTACTCATTGGCGGGATTTTCGGCGGCGCGCTCGGCTTCACTTTCGGGATCGCGCTCGGAGCGCTCGTCGATATGCGAGACGACCAGAGATAGGTCTCGATACCGAGATCGGTCGGTACGAGATGCTGCTGCGGCCGAGTATACTGTCGGACAGAACGGTTGATAGATTCGCCGAAGCCCGTTCCCGGCGTCAAACTATCAAAGCCTCTGTCCGACAGTATAGCGTCGCGTTAATCCCCCCGTGATGCGTTATCTAACTGCATGGATAACGAGATCGAGACGACTGTCGTCATCGTTGGGGCCGGACCGGGCGGCTGCCTTTTGGCCTACCTGCTCGCCCGAAGCGGTATCGAGACGATCCTCGTAGAGCGCCACGCTACGCTCGACCGGGAGTTTCGCGGCTACCTGTTCCAGCCGCTCGCCCTCGACATTTTCGAGCAGTGCGGACTCTTAGAGAGCGTTTTCGAACTGGATCACGAGCGGGTTAGCCGACCGGAGGTCGTGATCTACGGCCGTCCTTACGCGACGATTGACTTCGAAGCTCTCGGCGGTGCGTACGACTACGCGCTGTTGCTGGAACAGCCGCCGCTGTTGAAACTGCTCATCGAGCGCGCTGCCGAGTACCCGACCTTCGAGTACCACGACCGGCTGCCGGCCCGCGACCTGCTCTACGAGGGTGGGCGGATCGCTGGCGTGCTCGCGACCGACCGTCGAACGGGCGAGGCGGTGCGGATCCGCTCGCGGCTCGTCGTCGGGGCGGACGGTCGGTACTCGACGGTCAGAAGCGCGGCAGGAATCGATCCCGGTCGATTGGAGTCGAAGCTCGACCTGCTGTGGTTCAAACTGCCCGCCGACGCGGTCGGCGAGGTCGCACAGGCTCGGTTCGACGACACGGGTCTGTTGCTCTACTTCGGGCTGGGCGGCGGCGAGGCCCAGGCCGGTTGGTTCATTCCGCGAGGGAGCTACGCCGACTTGCGCGAAGAGGGGATCGAGGCGTTCCGCGAGCGCCTCTCGACCGTTGACCCCGGTCTCGATGGGGTGCTCCCAAGCGCGTTGCGGAGCTTCGAGGACTGTAGCCTGCTTCGGATCGAACCCGGTATGAGCGAGCGGTGGGTCGAAGGCGGCCTTCTCCTCATGGGTGATGCCGCACATATCGCCTCGCCGGTCGGCGGGCAGGGAAACGTCCTCGCACTTGCGGATAGCGTCGTTGCCCACGAGGTGATCGCCCGTGTGCTCTCGCTCGATCCCGGCGACGGGCCGCTCGCTGCCTGTGCGCTTTCGCGTTACGAGACGCGACGACGGCCCGCGGTCGGGGAGGTGATCGATGCTCAGCGCCGAGCCGAACGACTGTTGGCCGCGCTCGTCCTCTACGGCGGGCGTATCCCTCGACCAATCCGTAAGCCCGCGCTGCGGGCGCTGTTCTCGCTTGCGCCCCGCACTCACGCGGCCAAACGGACGGCCGAACTGTTCGCGTTCGGCCCGGAGACCGTTCGCGTCGACGGGATGTGGTTCGATCAGGAAGAACCCGAACACTCTTCGGAGCGCCGAGTGTAACCGCCCATATGGTAGAGGTAGGCGACTCCGCACCCGACTTCAGTGCACCGCTCGCGAACGGCGACGTCGAACCGTTTACGCTCTCCGAAGACCTCGATGGTCCCGTCGTCCTCGCCTTCTTTCCGGGGGCCTTTACCAGTGTCTGTACCTCGGAGATGAACACCCTACAGGACGACCTCGGCCGGTTCGAGGAAAGCGGCGCAACCCTCTATGGCGTGAGCGTCGACACCCCGTTCGCACTCAACGAGTTCCGCGAGCAGGAGGGCCTGGAGTTCGACCTCGTCAGCGACACGAACAAGGAGATCATCGCATCCTACGACGTTGCGATGGACTTCGACGACCTCGGCTATCACGGCGTCGCAAAGCGGGCGGCCTTCGTCCTCGATGGCGATCGTGAGATCACCTACGCGTGGGTGAGCGACGATCCCGGCGCGGAACCCGACTACGACGAACTCACGGAGGCCGCCGACGAGGCCGCCTAACGGAACAGTCTCTACGAACCTTGACAAGCAGGGATTTTTCTACGTCCCAATCCCACTGATGGGTATGACCGATACCGCCGGCAATGGCCGGAACTACGATCCCGACGCCGACCACGCCTTTCCCGACGAACGGGTTAACGAGGTGCTTTCCTTCGTCGAACAGGACGCGGAGATCAACGCGTATCTCGGCGCCCAGAACGTCAACCCGGTGACCCGGATGCGCTACAACGATCACGGGAGGAAACACATCGAGATCGTGCTGAATCGCGCGCTCTGTCTCTACGACCTGCTCAAACAAGGGGACGTGGAGTTCAACGGCGCGAGCGATCAGGGCTTGGAGGAGGCCGACGAAGCGGTGATCATCGCACTCGCCGGAAAGCTCCACGATATCGGTCACGTCGTCCACCGCTCGGATCACGCCTACTACTCCATCCCACTCGCTTCGGACATCCTCGATCGGATCCTGCCGGAGTTTTACGACATCGGCGAGCAAGTACGCATAAAAGGCGAGGTGCTGCACGCGATCCTCTGTCATCACACCGAAGAGATCCCCCTCACGCGCGAGGCGGGCGTCATCCGGGTCTGTGACGGTCTCGATATGGAGCGCGGTCGTTCCCGAAACCCCTACGAGCGCGGCGGGCGCGGGATCAACACGGTATCCAGTCAGGCGATCCAGCGCGTCTCCTTGCAGGAGGGCGAGGCGGTCCCGGTCCACGTCGAGATCGAGATGACCGACGCCGCCGGTGTGTATCAGGTCGACAGTCTGCTCAAGGCGAAGCTCGACGCCTCGGGGTTGGAGGAGTTCGTCCGAATTGTCGCGATCAACACCCGAAGCGAGAACGAACTCGTCCAGCGACTCGAACTCTGAGGCCGAAGCCGCTATAGGGATTATCGTCGCCATCCGGATGTTTCGCCTCGCGGAAGCCGACACCGTGGTTCGATCCCCGGGGAGGAAATCGATGAACTCTGACGATAATCCCTATACACAACGTTCTCGTTTATGATGGATGGTATCACAATAGTATACGCTCAAATGCCGGGGGTGCTTAGAGGGAGTATGGCACTCAGGGCGGTCGTCTTTGACCTCGATTACACCCTCGCGGTGGTGTCAAGCGACCGGTCTACGCTGCTTGCGGAGGCATCGAAATCGGCCGGCGTCCCCGTCGAATTCTCCCGTGAGGAGTACGGGGCCGCCCACCAGCGCGCCCACGCTCACGAAACCCGAGGACCGATCTTCGCCGAGCTACTGAAGGAGGGCGATGCGGGCGAGGCGCTCGCCGAAGCATACCGCAACGCGATCGCCGAGAGCTTGGAGCCGATCGACGGGGCCGAATCGCTGATCGCGGCGCTCGAAGCCGAATACGCGGTTGGCCTGCTGACCAACGGCCCGATCGTCGCCCAGCGCGATAAGCTACAAACGCTCGGCTGGGAGGGGCGCTTCGACGCGACGGTCATTACTGGAGAGCTAGAGAAAGGAAAGCCCCATCCCGAAGCGTTCGAAGCGATCCTCGAAGCGCTCGACGTCGCTCCCGCCGAGGCGGTCTACGTCGGCGACAGCGTCGAGGCCGATGTCGCCGGGGCCTCGGAAGTCGGCATTCCTGTCGTTCAAGTGCTCTATCCGGGCGGACCCGAACCCGATCCCCGAGCCGATGCCCACATCGAGCGGCGGGATCTGGTCCGCGATCTTCCGGAACTTGTTGCTCAGTTCGAGTAGAATCACGTAGAAATCATCCGCTCGATGACCAAAACGGCTCGCTTAACCTCCGCGCCGTCCTCTACAAACACGAGCGTCTTTGGGGGGTGAGTCGCTTTCGGACGCACTCGCAGGCCCTCTGACTCTGCTGTGGCGACAACCGCCTCGTGATCCACCGCGAACTCGATGTGCGCACGATCGGGATGGACGTACACCGACGCGATCTTCTGTTTTCCCGCTCCGTCGTTCAGTTCGATCCCATAGGCAAACGCCCCTTCGACGGTCGGTTCGACCTCGGCGTTCGCCTCGGTAATCGAAAGAAAATCGAGTTCGCCGTCGGTCCGGCCGTCGACCTCGCTTGCGAGCAGCTGGGCGATCCGATGTCCGTCTTCGAGGCGCTCTTCGACCATACCCCTCTTATTCGCGCCTCAAGGTTATCCCTCCCGGTCGAGCGTCCCGCGAACCGCCGGAATCTCCTCCGAAACGTCGATCCCCTTCCGACGCGCGAAGACGACCGCCGCGACTTCGATCGTGATGCCGAGCTCCCTTTGAAGTTCGTTGATCCGGGCAACGGCAGTTCGTTTCTCGACGCCGTTTTCGACGAGGAGTTCGAGGACGCGCTCGAACGGCGAGCGCTCCGTGAGGATCTCTTCGCCGGGCGAAAAATCCGCAGGAATCTCGACCGATTCGACAGGGAACGTGGCTCGTAGTCCCGTTTCTGAGCGTTCGAGCAGCCCCTCGCTTGCGGCGAGGTCGATCAGTCGCTTCGCCTGATCTGGCGAAAACCAGTTTCGATCGAGCGAGAGCGATACCACGAACCGGCTCTCTTCCATTCGGCGCGTACCCGCTCCTTTGAAGGGCGCGGCGACGGCGATCCGCAGACTCATTTCCCAAAACTGCCGCGAGCAGGCAGGTAAGCGGTTCGGATGCGATCCACTTTAGTAGCTACCGGCAGTCCTTCCAGCTATGAACGATCACGGCCGTTCCATCCGAAAGCGTACCGGCGGGCGACTGCGCCCGATCGCAAAGCGAAAGAAACACCAGCTCGGTCGCCAGCCCACCGAAACCCAAGTGGGAGAGAAGAAGTTCAAGACCGTAAACGCCCGTGGTAACAGCCAGAAGGTCCGAGCGATCTCGACTGACGTTGCGAGCGTCTCCATCGACGGCGAGGTTCGAAGTACGGAGATCGAGGACGTTATCGAGAACCCCGCCAACCCGAACTACGTCCGGCGAAACATCATCACCAAGGGCGCGCTCATCCAAACCGGTGAGGGCACGGCCCGCGTCACCTCCCGTCCCGGTCAGGACGGACAGGTCAACGCCGTTATCGAGGAATAGCTACTCTGGACACTACGGCCGCGGCGCTGCCTTCTGCAGGGCGGTTTCCGCGATATTTCCCCCATAATCCGCAGTTCTCGAAAGCGAGTCGACGACGAGACCGAGAAACTGCGCCTGATGGGCGTCATCGAGGCTCCTGATATTCTCGTCGGCGGTGCGCGTGTGTTCGTCGATCGCATTGACGTCTTCGCGGGCTTCGTTCGCAAGCCGTGTCGCCCGATTCCTGTCGTCTTCGAGAAAGGCGTCCATCGCCTCTTCGACGACCGCGACACTCTCTTCGTGAAACTCATCGAGCACCGCAGAAACGTCCTCGGGGATCTCGCCGAGATCGAGTGCGATCCGGGCGATCTTCACGGCGTGGTCGCCGATCCGTTCGAGCTGGCGGGCGCTCGAATGGTAGTCGAAACACGCCTCGCGGCCGAGGCCGATCTCGGCTGCTGCCCCCGGATTTCGCAGTGTCGATCGGAACACCCGAGAAACCATAAACCAGAGCCGATCGACGTCGTCGTCGCGTTCGACAACGTCGGCGGCGAGATCGTCGTCGTCCTCGATCAGCGCGCTCACCGCATCGGCGAGCATCGTCGTCGCGATCAGGCGCATGCGCGTGACCGCGTTGTGTACGGAAAGCTGGCCCGAATCCAGTAAATCCTGTAAGACGACGCGCTCGCCGGTCTCCTCGACGACTTCGAGACCGACGAGACCTTGGGTGGCGTCTCGAACGCTACGGCGCTGGCCGGCGCTGATCTTCGTCGTCTCCAACCTGATCACGTCGAATCCGCTCACGTACATCGTTACCACCGCCCGCGTGAGATCCCGACCGTAAAGATCGCCGATGTCCACGGAGCCTTCGACGACCGCATCGCCACGGCGCGGCGAGAGCAACAGCGACTCGCCCTCGGGATAGAAGGCGACCTCGGTTCCCGCCTCGATACCGTTGTCGGTCGCCCACCCTTTCGGAATCGAGACGGTAAACGTCGATCCTCCCGTGACCTGTACCTTTCTCGTGTCCATACGAGGAGGTTGTGACCGTGGCCCAATAAACACACTAGAAACTATAGACCGATACGGAGTCGTAGCAACATGGGCACACAGCGCTTACATGTGTATGTGAACGGGATCAACCGTCTCGTTCCCTCTCCTTGTACATAGTTCTATATATTAATCATAGTAGGGTATTTAGAGGAACGCGAGCGCATATTCGATAATGGCGGAGTCCGCATGGCAAACGGGGGAAGTCTCGCGCCGGGCACTGCTGTCTACTGTTGGTGTCGGGCTGGTTGGGTCGGCTGGCTGTCTCGCACGCGGCGAGGACAGCGGGCTTTCAGGTGAGATACGTATCGACGGAAGTAACACAGTGTTGCCACACAGCGCCGCCGTTGCGGAGGAGTTCCAGTGGCAGAACAACCGGGTTCAGATCCCCATCCAGGGGTCGGGAACGGGAGCGGGGTTCCAGCGATTCTGTACCGGCGAGACCCACGTCCAGAACGCGAGTCGCCCGATCCTTCCCGACGAGGAGGAGCTCGCGGCGGAAAACGCCATCGAGTACATCGAACTCGAAGTAGTGCTCGATGGAATTGCGATATACGCCAATCCCGAAAACGACTGGTGTGACTGTCTTACCACCAGCGAACTCAACGCGATCTGGGAGTCGGGATCGGCGGTCGAAACGTGGAGCGACGTGCGCGAGGAGTGGCCCGACGAGGAGATCGTGCTCTACGGGCGGGATTCCGCGTCGGGAACGTTCGATTACTACACCGAGGCAATAAACGGCGAGTACGGGAACATCCGGTCGGACTACTCGGCGAGTTCAGACACCAACGTGATCGTTCGAGGCGTTCGGGGCAACCAGTACGCACTCGGTTTCGGTGGCGCAGGCTACTACTACGAGAACGAAGACGACCTCAAGCTGGTCGGAATCGACGACGACGAGGGTGAGGAAGGCTGCGTTCAGCCGACCACGGAAACCATCGAAGACGAGAGCTACACCCCGCTAACCCGACCGATGTACGCCTACTTTCGTCGCGATCAGTTCGAGCGCGAGGCGTTCAGGGAGTTCGCCCGGTTTTACTTCGAGGACGACCCGCGCGACGATGAGGAGCTCGCGTACACCCAGACCAGCGCCCGTCGGGTCGGCTACTACGCGATCCCCGACGCGACCGTCGAAGAGAGTCGAGAAGAGGTCGAAGCAACGATCGAGGAGGAGAGATGAGCGCGGACA
>JADFQH010000379.1 GCA_022561895.1 Methanobacteriota archaeon
CATTTCGACCGTGTGTGCCAGTCGATCCTCGTTGGGGACGAGCGAGCAGACGGTCTCTGCGAGCATCGGCGGGAGCATATGCACCGTGTACGCCGGTAAATAGACCGTGTTTGCCCGCTCGACTGCCGAAGACCACATCGAGGTTTCGGGGTTCACGTAGTGGGTCACGTCCGCGATGTGGACCCACAGGACGTACTCCTCTTCGCGCTCCACAATCGAGATCGCATCGTCGAAGTCCTGTGCGTCGATGGGATCGGTCGTCCACGTCGTGAGATCGCGCAGATCCTCGCGTTCGTTCACCTCATCTTGGATTTCAGTCTGAATGTCCTCGGTGCGGACCTCCGCCTCTTCGATCACCTCGGGCGGGAACTCGTCGGGGATTTCGAACTTCTCGAACAGCTCTTCTCGTTTGTTCTCGAGGTGGCGCGCGAGCTCCTCGTTTATCTCGACGGGACCTTGTCCTTCGACCGTTCCGGCTTCCGACTGGGCGTCGCTCATCGGGCAGCCTCCGTGTGCATACCCGCGCCTACGGGCGAACGAAAGTTATACTATCGGTCGTGAGTCGACGTGGCGATCACGATCGTTCACGCTCGCGTTCGGAAAGCGATCCGTATCGTTCTTCGACGAGCGCGCAGTACCACGAAAGGAACTCCTTTTGGGGGTGGCTTCCGGCGTTGATCTCGATGAGCAGCCCCTCTAGTTCCTCGCGGGGCTGGTGACAGAGATCGCGATAGCAGTCCTTACAGAGATGCTCGAACTCCTTACCGTCGCGGTCCCAGCGGTCGCCGTACTTGTCGTATTCGCGTGCGTCGGACCGGCTGACGGCACTTCCACAGGCGATGCAGGTGACCGTCCGTTGGCCCTGTTTGCGGGGGCCCCACATATCCACCTAGTAGGGAGGTGGTCACTTAGCCCTTTTCGCACGATTTCCGAGAGAAATAGCACAGTCCCGCCGGGATTTTACCCTCGGAGCCGGTAGCTCCCCGTATGGCTCCGACAGAAGAGTTCGAAACCCTCAGAGAGAAAGCAATCGAGGATCTACACCGGGAGGAGGTCGTTTCGTTCTATCTCGGCGTGATTAACGAACGCGACGAGGACGCCTACTACTTCGCCAACGATGTCGAGGAGAATGAGCTTCAGGGAATGGCGGTCACACAGTTGGGGATGATGACGCGGGTTCTCGCGGACAAATCCGATCTGAGCGTCGAGGAGGTGGCCGATCGAGCCCGAAAACGGGCCGAAAACATGGGGCTCCAGTCGTGATCGGTGTCGGATTCGCTCTCGGTTGTATACCGTCGGACAGAGGCTTTGATACGTTGTCGCCGGGAACGGCCGTCGGCGAATCTATCAACCGTTCTGTCCGACGGTATACCTGCGTGCCCATCAACCGCCGACGGTTCTGCGACCGACGAGACGGACGACCGATAGTATGGTTTATGGACGACCCCTGAGAGAACCCGGACATGGAGATCTCATCCCGCCACCACCTGCGAAACGACGAGGTGCGTGATCTCGAACGCGCCCTCGAAGACGCGCTCGGTGTCTCGCTCGACGGCGACGCCTACGAACTCGTCGAACTCACGGCCAGCCCGTTCGATCTCGTGCTCGTCGACGGCGCTCCCGAGGTGTTCTACTACGAGGACGAACCCTTTCTCACCGTCCGCGGCGCGAACGACCACGATCCCGATCGGGGGGTCGTCACCGTCGACGCCGGCGCGGTCTCGTTCGTCTCGGACGGCGCGGACGTGATGCGTCCCGGAATCGTCGAAGCCGATGAAACGATCGGAAACGGGGACCTCGTCGCGATCGCCGAGGAGGCCGCGGAACTCAAGATGGACGGAGTTATCGTCGACCTCAAGGTGAGTGAAACAGATGCCCGCATCGCGTCGGAGGCCGGTGTCGTCAGCATCGAACATTGGTACGGCGTTCCCGATGCGGCGTTGCCAGGCACGCAGAATTTCCCCACGGACTATAACTATCTTGACGAGCTGGTGCGGTTTCGCCTCGCAGGGCATTTGTGGAAAGAGGCCGTCGAATATCCTGATGCGTTGAGCGACGTTATTGACGGAATGATCGCAGAAGGAACGGCATGGGTTCCGACTTTTTCAATCTATGAAGCGAACCTGGACTTCATGCGCGTTGTGACATTGCCGTGGCGCGACCGGTTCGTGCATCCTGCAATTCTGGAGGAGTGGCGTCCACAAACAGGCGTTCACGCGTCATTTCATAGTGAGTGGAGAACCGCCGATGAGATCGCCTGGAAAGAAAATTATCGG
>JADFQH010000380.1 GCA_022561895.1 Methanobacteriota archaeon
GCTCTCGACCCGTGTACGCGCTCGTAACGGGTGACTTTGGGTTCGAGGGCGTCGCGGGCTACCCGCCCATTTCGACCGAACTCCCCGTCGATATCGATATGCTGTTCGTAAACGGGGCAACGGACGAAACATCGACGACGACCGAGATCGTCACGAACGCGCTCAAACGTGCCCGAGACGGCTCCACAGTGTTAGTGACGACCGGCGGGCTTGCCGGTGTTGAGTACGCCTACCTGCTTGGTCATGCCAGCAAACGAATCGGGGTCGAGATCCCCATTACTCCCGTCGGCCAGATCGCAAAGCTCTATGCGGATCTCGAATTCGACGTTCCAAACGTCGAACCCATAACGACCTTCAGCGATCCATCCGAACCCCTCGAAGCCGGTGGGATCTGTCTCGCCGGCCCCGAGGTTCCCGTTGGTGGGAGCGCAAAACGCCTGTTCGGACGGATCAAAAACGATCCGGCTGCGACACTGCTCCAGATCGGCTCCTCGAACGAGCAACCGGTCGAGTCGGCGGGCTGCACCGTCTACAGCTATCGCCACACGTCCCATCCCTCGCTCGAATCGATCGACCGGCTCGTTGATTCGCTCGTTCCGGTCCATACCGTTGTCTGTCACGGCAACCACAGCCGGTTCAAAGGCCGCTACGATGAGACGTTTACGTGGACCGATACGACGACGGTCGCACACACGCTCTATGCCGACGGTAGCTGGCAGGAGCCGCCGTGGATCGACGAGGAGATCTGTACCCTCATCCGCGAGAGCTACAACCGAAAACGCGGCTCGCGACTCGGCGATATCTTCGAGGAGTCGGATCTCGGGTTTCCCGAACTGCCGACGCCCGGTCGCGAAACGCCGCCGGACCTCGAACGAGAGGGGCTCGTTCTCGATGCTCTCGAACTGGGAGAGGAAAAGCCACTTACCGCCGGTGGCAGAACGGGTGAGACCGAGATAGCGAACGAGGACGACGAGCTAGCGCGCCCGGACAAGGCCAAAGCCGATCCCACACCCCTCGAAGGCGACACCGAACGAATTCTTTCCCGTCTGGACGAGATCGAGGCACAGCTCGATCGCTCCGAGTCGGTTCGGGTTCGTGTGATCGATATGGGTGAGGACGAGGTGCTGTTTCGCGCACTTTCGGCTGTTGATCTCGATCACGGCGACGAGCTTTCGATCTCGTTTTCTACATGAACATCCGGTTTTCGGGCTGTTCGCGCCGTTCCGTGGCTTCGAGGCGCTCTGAGAGCTGGGCGTAGTGATTTTTCACCTCGCTTGCAAACTCCTCTAACGGAGCGGTATCGAGATCGAGATCGTAGACCGATTTCAGCACCGAAAGAAGCCGAAGGGCGGCCTCCGCATCCGGGACCTGCGCGTGAACGGGAGTGACGAACACGCCGACCCCGAGGTCGGTGTCCATTCCTCGCTCGACGAGACTGGCGTTGACTCCATCCAGAAAGCCCATCCCCATCGGGTCGATATCCGCATTTTCGAGGCGGTTCGGTCGGTAGTCCTCGGTGGCGATGTAGAACGTACGATGGTCGTTCGGCCCGTGGGCGAGCGGGATCCCCGAGAGGACGGCGATCTCGTCGACGTTGTTTCGCTCGGTCCAGTCGAGGATTGCCTTGCTGAACGAATCGGCGGCCCCCACGGGCACGAACAGCTCACCTACTAGAACAGTGATATCGAGATCCTCGCGGGAGTAGAGTCGTGTGTGATGGCGCGGTCGTCCCTCGGAAAAGGGCGTGATCGAGGGGAGTGCTTCGGCGGTGATATGGCCGGTCGGTTCGAGATCGAGCTGCGTGGTGAGATAATCGACCGCCGTCAGTCCTGCTAAACCGAACTGTGAAAGTCCAACGAGCAGGGTTTCACCGGTTTCTTCGGATTCGTGGGTGATGTGGAACGCGGTGTCGGTGTACTCCGGAGGCATGGGCGAGATACGGCGGGGAGTTTCTTATACTGTCGGCTGTAACTGTTCAATCGAATTTGTCTGAAGGTGTAGCAAACACGATTGGCGGCTTACAGCCGATAGTATAGCAGTTGGAGGTCTCCGACGCAGCATGCGAATTCGTATAAGGAGGGCCAATCGAGAGTATACGTACGATGCAGATCGGGCAGGTAATCACGGAGACCATCGAGGGGTTCCTTCAGTGGCTCGTGACCTCCGTTACGGGCCAGTTTCTGACCGCGATCGCCGTCGTCGTCGTCGGCTGGTACATCTCGGGGGTCGTCGTCAAGATGCTCGGACGACCCGTTGCCCAGCGATTCGAGCG
>JADFQH010000381.1 GCA_022561895.1 Methanobacteriota archaeon
GGCGACGGATAGCAGGTGAGAGCCTCGATCTCAGTCGAGTTCCGCTTCGGTTTCGGGATCGCCGTAGGCGCTGAGCGTCTCCGTATCCACACCGCCCGAGGAGAACACGCTGACTGCGTCTCGGGATTCGATCACTGTATCCCCGTGTGGAGTGATCATCGTGTCGTCCCGAACGATCGAGATAATGAGCGGGTCTTCGGTAATTACGTCGCCAACGGCCTCCGAGATCGTCAGCCCTGCGATCGGCGCGTTCGGATGGACGGTCAGTTCGACGAACTCGGAGCTATCGGAGATGGTCAGTAGTCCGGTCGGGGGCTGGGGTCCGTCGTCGTCCGGATTGAACAGGTCGTACGCGCGTATCAGCTCGTTTTCGACGAGCATCTCGTCCTCGATTTCGACACCGAGCTCCGAGAGCGTCGTCCCGATCCGGCGGAGATCGCTCGTGTTTTCGCCGACGGCAAGGACGTGAAAACTTCGCCGCCCGCCCATCATGATCCGGATGTTGACGACGCCCGGAATCTCGTAGGCTGCTCGTGCGATCGTTTCTCGCTCGGCGAACGGGACGTTACACAGAAACAGCGTCGTCAGTCTGCTTTCGGTGCGCTCGAAATTGACATGAGCGTGGTAGCCTTCGAGTATCTCTTCGCGTTCGAGCTGCTCGATCCGGTTGCGCACGGTCCCCGGCGCGACACCGATCCGTTCGGCGATTATCGGGGTCGAGTTGTTGCGCGCATCAGACATCAGTTCGAAAAGTATCTGTTTGTCGATCGTATCCAAAGTGTAGCCTGTCTTCGAGCGGGACTGATCCACGAGTTCTCACCTCTCTCGGTAATGCGCCCCTCGATATATACGAGCCGTGTTTTCCGAGCGGGGTGTCGCCGACCGACTGCCGTTTTCATATCGTCGTTATTCGTTTATCATCGGCTGTAATGGGTGATCCGACTCACGAGTCAGGGAAAATCAATCGATCTCTTGGCGTCGCACTCTGACGATGCCGTCCATCGTTATGCCGACGAGGAGGTCGCGTTTGACCTCGCGTCCACTCACTGCGTCCCCCGCGGCATCGCTGACGGATTTCATCAGCTCCGGGGCGGTCTGGTTTACTTTCACGTCGGCGTCGTCGCAGGCCGCATACACTCGCGAGGGGATATCGTAGAGATCGGTGCCAGCGACCACGTCCACACGGACCGGTGCGTTGAGTGCCTCCGCGAAGGCGATCGTCTCGCGAGCCTTCTCGACGTTCGTCCGAGCGCTCGCCTCGATACTCGAAACGTTCGCTCGCGAGGTTCCCAGTCGTGTTGCAATGGTCGCCTGTGGGACCTCGCGCTCGCGCAGTGCGAGGACTTCCGCCTGTCGCCGGGTTAGAACACTTCGATCGGATTCGAAGCCAACCCGATCGAGCAGCGCATCAACGTCGTAGTCGTTCGGCCCGTCCATAGGCGACCCGGCTATGCGCCCCAGAAGTTGTCCCGACTGCCGAGTCGTTCACGACTCGGTCTCGTCGTTTTTTCCTCCTCGCTCGTCTCCGTTTCGTTCGTTTCATCCTCGGGTTCGAGCGGGAGACGTTCGATCTCCTCTGCGCGGGCGTGATTCGAGTGAACTGTCGTGATCTTTACGCGAGCGCGGGCCTCGGGCAGGATTCCATCGACCATCACGATGAATCCGTCCTCGGTTCGGCCCACGCCGGCCCCGCTTTCGTGCATATCGCTCACTTCGACGACGATCTCCTCGCCGCGCTGAACCGGCTGCTGTTTGAGATCCTTGATCAGTTGATTGTAGTGATTACACCACTCCGCACCGCTGCGATCCCCGTAATGCTGACACCCCATCCCTTGTACACGCTCCGAGAAACTCGGGCACTCGTCTGCGAGTGGACAGTCCGGCATACGGTTCTGTAACCAATCAGCAGTCTAAACGCTTGCGAATACCGCTACCGGTACGTATCGGGACTCTCATCGCCAGTCGGGAACGGTCTCCCACGGAATGGTGTCCATCGCCAGTAATGGACGCACGTGAATCTCGACGCGGTTCGCGTTCTCGACCTCGCGCGACTCCTTTCCGGTCCCTACGGGACCCAACAGTTCGCCGACCTCGGGGCCGAGGTTATCAGGATCGAAGACACCGACCAGGAGCGGGCTGTGCCTGGAGGGGTTGCGTCTATCCTGGAGAGCCTGCGGTGGCTGGAGATTGATTGGGACGAGGGGCCGGAAGCCAGTGGCGGTGCCAGCGGCGGTGCCAGTGGCAACTGTGGGCCG
>JADFQH010000071.1:0-1978 GCA_022561895.1 Methanobacteriota archaeon
ATCTCGATGCGCTCGCCGAGGTAGGCATCACCCCCGACGAGAACGTTGTCGGCGACCGAACACCACGTATCGAGTCGGCAGTCCCCTTCTGCCTCGATATGCCCACCAAAGCGCGCGCGCTCTCCGGCGATCACGTTCTTTCCCCTGATTCCGAACTCTACCGTACTCTGTGCGCCGACGAGCACGTCGCCGTCAGTCACGAGATCGTGCTCTTCGACGACGGTTCTATCAGGTATAGAGAGCACGGAAAGGGGGTCCGGACGGAGTGACACGCACTCTGTTCGGCGGCCGGACCTCTTAAATCTCCTGTGAACGTCCGACGCGCGTCAGACGACAGGATCTTTGGCTCCGATGGTCTTTGCTTTGCTATACTTAGGGATTCTCGTTGCCGATTATCGTTTCTCAACTGATCATCTGAACCACGACGGCTGGTTCGTTCATCTGGATTCTATGGTTTCTAACGAGAATCCCTATAGTAACCATTCAACGTCAAGACACACATGGGTGCGAAATGAGCGGCCAGCGCCGATGGCGCTGGCCACTGCGTGTAACCAGTGTGTAACCAGTTTCAACGGCTACTATAACTGTCGGACGTAAGCCGTAGAAGGATTTCGCGTGATCGACACAGCGAAATACCGCCAACCGTTACGTCCGGCAGTATATGACGACCATCTCCATCGACGACGAGGGCGTCGACGTGATCTACGAAGGAACCGAGTTCCGCTTGGACCGCGAACTGATCGAGGAGGCCACCGAAAAACGCTACTGGGACGTTACCGATCACGAAATCCTTCAGATTATCGAGAAGAATCCCGAACTCACCGGCGAGCCGCGGCGCGTCGGGGACATCGTCCGATAGCTTTTACTTCGATTACTCTGAGTACCGGGTATGGATCTCTCGGAACTCGACCATCCCGCCTTTCGCACCGCCGCCGGTATGCTCGCGGGCTACGGTCTCGTCCTGCTCGTGATGACTGTCCTGCTCTTTCTGATCCCGTATGCGATCTTCGCTGCGCTATAGAGCGTACCGCTTAGCGATCGACGCTTTTTCCGAACGTCACCGAGTCGTCCTCGGCACACGTTCCGACGAGCTTCGCGGGGTTGCCAACGACCGTACAGTTTTTCGGAACCGAATCGAGAACCACCGAACCAGCGCCGACGCTCGCGCCCGCCCCGACGGTGATCGGGCCCAACAGGGTCGCGCCCGCGCCTACCGTCGTGTTGTCTTCGAGCGTGGGATGGCGTTTTTCGTCCTCTAAGGAGTCGCCGCCGAGGGTCACACCGTGATAGAGCATCACGTCGTCGCCGATCTCGGCTGTCTCGCCGACCACCACGCCCATGCCGTGATCGATGAAAAATCGTCGGCCGATATCCGCACCGGGATGGATTTCGACGCCGGTGAGAAATCGGGAGAGATGTGAGAGTATCCGCCCCAGTAAGACGAATCCCGCAGCCCAGAAGGCGTGGGCAATCCGGTGAAGCCAGATCGCGTGCAGCCCCGGATAACAACAGAGAATTTCGAGTGTGCTCTTGGCTGCTGGGTCCTTCGCTTTCGCCGTCCGAATATCCTCGCGCACTCGATCGAACATATCGCTATCGAATGTCTACCGCGTGCAGAATGGTAGCTGTTGTGGTCGCGGTTATCCTAAGCGAACGTCTTCGAGACCTCGTCGTCCTCGTCTTCGGGTATATGGGGGATCAACTTCTGGTTCGGAGGGACACCTCCGAACTGGAGAGGACGCTGTCGACGAATTTCACTGGGGCGGCGATCGTCCTCTCCCACCTGGCCAACTACCTGGAAGAGCTCAACGAGCCCGCCGGCATCATCGGCATCAGCTCCGTGGCCGGCGACAGAGGTCGCCAGTCCAACTACGTGTACGGCGCTGCCAAGGGCGGGCTGTCCCTCTTCCTTCAGGGGCTGCGGAACCGACTTTCCGCCACCGCGGTTCACGTCCTCACAGTGAAACCGGGCTTCGTC
>JADFQH010000071.1:1987-11232 GCA_022561895.1 Methanobacteriota archaeon
GCCTCGTCTTCGGCTTGGATCTTCGCCCATGCCTCCTCGAAGTCCTCCATGCGAACCTCGATGCGGTCGTCGCGGATTGCGAACATCCCCGCTTCGGTACAGATCGCCTTTACGTCCGCACCGCTTGCCTCGTGTATCTCGTCCGCAAGCGCCTCGAAGTCCACGTCGTCTGCGATGTTCATGCTGCGCGTGTGGATCTCGAAGATGAGCTTTCTTCCTTCGGCGTCGGGCTTTGGCACCTCGATGAGACGGTCGAACCGGCCGGGTCGGAGGATCGCACGGTCGAGCATGTCGAAGCGATTCGTCGCGGCGATGATCCGGACTTCGCCGCGGTCCTCGAAGCCGTCCATCTCGGAAAGAAGCTGCATCATCGTCCGTTGGACCTCCGCATCGCCCGAAGTCTTCGATTCCGTCCTTTTGGAAGCGATGGAGTCGATCTCGTCGATGAACAGCACGGCCGGTTCGTGGGCGCGTGCGACCTCGAAGAGATCGCGGACGAGCTTTGCGCCCTCGCCGATGAACTTATGCACTAACTCGGAGCCGGCCATCTTGATGAAGGTGGCGTCGGTCTCGTTCGCGACGGCCTTTGCGAGCATCGTCTTTCCGGTTCCGGGCGGCCCATACAGTAGCACGCCACTTGGGGGATCGATGCCCACGTCGCGGAACATATCGGGTTTGAGAAGCGGCATCTCGACCGTCTCTCTTACTTCGTTCATCTGCTCGTCGAGCCCGCCGATATCCGTATAGGAGACCTCGGGACTCTGATCGACCTGCATCACGCGCGCACGAACGTCGGTTTCGCCTTCGAGCTGTTTGACGATCGAAAGCGAGTTGTTCACCGCGACTCGACTGTCCGGTTCGAGTTCGGTGCGCATCTCCTCCGTCACTTCGGTCAGCGCCTCCTGATTGTTGCCGTGCTGTTTGATGATGACGCCCTCGTCGGTGAGTTCCTGAACCGTGGCGACAAAGAGCGGCGACTGCTTGAGCTTCTTGTTCTCGTGGGTCAACCGTTCGAGTTTCTGCTGGAACTTGTTGTTTTCTGCATTTGCGTCCAACAGCTTATCGCGCATCTCCTCGTTCTGATCCTCGAGGATGTCGAGGCGATCACGCATCGTTTCGAGCTTTTCCTGCTGTGAGGTCCCTTCCTCGTACGGAAGGTCGACGTCCTCTACAGTATCGGTCATTGGGGTTAATTACGGCGCAGACTCATAAGAGGTTTCGGGTCGATCGAACCGTTCTCCCCCGAAATTCCTATAGGTAATATTCTAAAACAGGAAATATTATCACCTTGTATCCGGTAGGGTGTACTGAGATGGGCACGTCAGAGGCGATCACGACCGATAGTGAGGGGGATTGGGACGCCGTTCGTGAGCTTCCGCCGAGTGCGAAGCTCGTTGCAAAGGTACTCGAGTACAACGACACCCTGACACAGAGTCAGCTCGCAGAGGAGACCCTGCTTCCGGCGAGAACCGTCAGATATGCACTTTCCCGACTCGAAGAGGAGGGGTGCGTCGAGTCGCGGTTTTCGTTTTCCGATGCGCGAAAACGGCTCTATACGCTTTCGATCGAGTCGCGTTGATCCCTTCGAACTCCCGTTAGGATATCGCTCCGCGTAGCTTATACATCGTCCCTGCGAAACACGGGACATGACACGGGTGATCCATACTGGCGACACCCACATCGGCTATCGCCAGTATCACTCCGCAGAACGCAGAGCGGATTTTCTTTCCGCCTTCGAGCAGGTCGCAGCCAACGCCGTTAGTGACGAGATCGACGCCGTGGTCCACGCCGGGGATCTCTTTCACGACCGGCGACCCGATCTCGAAGACTTGCTGGGAACGCTCGACGTGCTTCGCGATCTCGACGATGCCGGAGTTCCGTTTCTCGCCATTGTCGGCAACCACGAGGGTACGCGAAAGGGCCAGTGGCTCGATCTGTTCTCCCGAATGGGGCTTGCAACGCGGCTTGGAAGCGAGGGCACGGTGATCGGCGACACCACCTTCTACGGGCTGGATCACGTTCCCGTCTCCCGGCGCGAGGATCTCGAATACGACTTCACACCCCCTGAGACCGAACACACCGCGCTCGTCGCCCACGGCCTGTTCGAACCCTTCGGGTATGCCGACTGGGACACCGAAGAGCTGCTCGAACGGGCTTCCGTCGAGTTCGACGCGCTGCTCCTCGGTGATAATCACCACCCGGATAGAGCGGAAGTGAAAGACACGTGGGTGACGTACTGTGGCTCGACCGAGCGGGCAAGCGCCGCAGAGCGCGAGGACCGGAGCTACAACCTCGTGGAGTTCAACGGCGACGTTCGGATCTCCCGCAGAGGACTCGAAACGAGAGAGTTCGTTTTCGTCGATCTCGATCTCGCGGAGGGCGAGGGCACGGAACGAGCGTTCGAACGGGTCGGCCAGCACGATCTCGATGGCCATGTCGTTATCGTCAGAATCGACGGTGAGGGCGAGCCGGTCACACCCGCCGAAGTAGAGTCATACGCACGCGAGCGCGGCGCGCTCGTCGCCCGAGTCAGCGACAGCCGCGAGATCGAGAACGCAAGCGAGTTCGACGTTTCGTTCTCCGATCCCGACGCCGCAGTGCGGGAACGACTCGGGGAGATGGGGTTGAGCCGCGCCGCAAGCGACATCGATGAGACAGTGAGAACGAGCAAGATCGCCGATTCGAACCTTCGGGCGGCCATCGAAGAGCGAGTCCGGGCGCTTATCGACGAGGAGCCTGCGGCGTTCGAGTCGGTCGAGCCGGCCAAGTCCGGGTCGATTTCTGAGGGATCGGAAGCAGCCGAGGGGAGATCCGAGACTCCCGCGAACCGACCGGAATCACGGAACGGTACGGAAGTCAGTGAAGCGGAGTCCGCTGAACGTGGGACTGGACGGGGAGAAACGACCGCAGGTACCGAAAATCAGTCCTCGATGGAGGAGTACTCGTGAGGATCGAGCGTCTAAGACTTTCGAACTTCAAGCCGTATCCGGACACAGATCTCCGGCTCGAACGCGGCGTCACCGTCATTCACGGGCTAAACGGCAGCGGGAAGTCATCCCTCTTAGAGGCCTGCTTTTTCGCACTGTACGGCTCCTCGGCGCTTTCGGGAACGCTCGAAGACGTGATTACCAATGGTGAGGAAGAATGCGAGATCGAACTCTGGTTCGCTCATGGGGATGGGTCGTACCATATAGAACGCCGGGTCCGGTTCTCGGGCGAGCGCGCCCAGACCGCGACCTGCGTACTTGAAACACCTGATGGAGCCGTAGATGGCGCACGAGACGTCGAACGCTCTATCGAGAACCTGCTCCGGATGGACAGCGATGCGTTCGTCAACTGTGCGTACGTCAGGCAGGGCGAGGTCAACAAGCTGATCCATGCCCGGCCGGGCGAGCGCCAGGACATGATCGACGACCTGCTCCAACTGGGAACTTTAGAGGAGTATCGCGAGCGGGTCAGCGAAGCTCGTCTGGGGGTAAACGACGTTCGCGCGGACGTACAGGGTAGTCTCCGGGAGATCGAGACGCAGATCGAGGAGAAAGAAGGCAAGGAGCTGCCCGCGCTGTTGAACGATCTCGAAACCGAGTTAGGGGAGATCGAAGGGGAGATCGAGCGATTCGAGGGGAACAAGCGAAACGCGGAACGAACGCGAGAGGAAGCGCTCGAGGTACTCGACACACACGAGGGGACGCGCGAGCGGATCGCCTCGCTCGACGAAGAGATCGAGGCGATCCGCGAGTCGATTGCAGAGACCGAGGGAGATCGCGAGAAACTCGGCGAACAGCTCACGGAAACCCGAAAACGGATCGGTGATCTCGAAGAGAGGCGCGACGAACTCGTGGGAGAGTCCGAGATCGAGCGTGCGGACGAGGAGGTGATCACAGAACGGAAAGCGGTACTCGAATCGGATCTCGAAGACTGTCGCGAGTCGATCCGCGAGGCGAGCCTCGACGCCCAAAAAGCGAAGAGCGACGCACACTCGAAAAAAGAGACCGCAGAGGACCGCGAGTCGCGCACAAAAGAGCTTCGCGAGGAACGCGAGACGCTCGAAAGCGAGATCGCCGAGAGCGAATCGACGCTCGAAGAGCGTCGGGAGGCGCGTGAGGCGCTGACCGAGAGGATCGAAGAACGACAAAAGCGGTTTTCGGCGGCTCCCGTCGAGTGCGGTGAGGCGGAGGACTGGCTCGCGGAGCTACGCGAGGAGCGCGAGGGATTGCGCGAACGCGAGACGGAGTGTCGAGCGTCGCTCGAAAGCGCTCACGAGGCTGTTTCTGCGGGCGAGCAGCTTCTCGAAGCGGGCAAATGCCCCGAGTGCGGTCAGCCGGTCGAAGAATCTCCCCATGTCGATGCGCTTTCAGACCGGCGCGAGCGCGTTTCCGAGCTAGAGGACGATCTAACCGCCCTGCGCGAGGAGCGCGACTCCCTCGACGGACGGGTCGAGCGCGCGGAGTCGCTTTCAAAGATCGAAACCGAGATCGAGCGCCGGAAAGAAAAGCGCGAAACGCTTTCCGAGCTTCTCTCGGATCGGGAGGACGGTCTTCGGAAAAAGCGCGAACGGGTTTCCGATCTCGAAGAGCGGGCCGAGGAACTCGAAACGGAGGCAAACGAAAAACACGAGTCAGCAGCGGAGGCTCGCGAGCGGGCAGAGGAAGCACAAAAGCGAATTACAGAGCTTGACGACCGTCGAACAGCAGTGGAAAAACGGATCACTCTGGTTGAGCGCCTTTCCGAGGCACTTTCGGATCTCGACGCAGCCCGCGAGCGGGTTTCTACGATCCGCGATCGCCGCGAGGGGTTCGAGGCGCTGAACGACGAACGCCGCGAGCGCCTCGTGGAGAAACGCGACCGAAAGAGCGAACTGGAAGCCGAGTACGACCGCGAGCGGATCGAACAGGCACGGACGAACAAACAGGAAGCCGAGACGTATCTTGAGGATGTCGAACCGAAGCTCGAAGCGCTCGGCGAGCAAGAGGAGAGCCTTCGGGATCGGATCGGCGGCGTCAAACGCGAGCTTGATTCGCTCGAATCACTTAGGGAACGCCGCGAGCGGGTACAGAAAAAGCTCGACTCGCTCGAATCGCTCTACGGCGAGGCGGAACAGCTCCAGGAGATGTACGCCCGCCTTCGATCCGAGCTTCGACAGCGAAACGTCGAGCAGTTAGAACGCATGCTGAACGAAACGTTCGATCTCGTCTATCAGAACGACGCCTACGCGAAGCTCGAACTAACAGGAGAGTACGAACTGACGGTGTATCAGAAAGACGGCTCGCCGCTCGATCCCGAGCAGCTTTCGGGTGGCGAGCGCGCGCTGTTCAACCTCTCGCTTCGCTGTGCGATCTACCGTCTGCTCGCGGAGGGAATCGAGGGTGCTGCACCGATGCCGCCGCTTATTCTGGATGAGCCGACCGTCTTCTTGGACTCGGGGCACGTCTCGAAGCTCGTCGATCTCGTCGAATCCATGCGTCGGCTCGGCGTCGAGCAGATCATCGTCGTCAGCCACGACGAGGAGCTCGTAGGTGCGGCGGACGATCTCGTGACGGTCAGAAAAGACCCGACGACGAACCGGTCCGCGGTCGAACACGGCGAAGAGCTACTCGCCGCGGAGTGAGGACAGGGCGGTTTTCGCCTCCTCCGTTACCCCATAACCGCGCTCGCCCGCGATCTCTCGTTCTTCGAGTAGTCCTGCCGCACGAAGCTCCGCGATCGTCCCGTGAAAATCGCTCTCACAGAGACTGTCGAAGGTGAGGAGCTCGCGCACCGAAAGCGGGCCGCGCGAGTCGAGAACCAGGAGCAAGCCGAGTGTCCGGTCGTCGTGGACGGCTCGTAAGAGCTGTCGAGTCTCCTTCGAAACCTCGTTCGCGGCGGTTTCAAGCGCCGAGGTCCCTTCGATTGCCGTCAGCGCGCTGTTCTCGATGTAGTGTTCCTCACCGGTTTCGGGGTTGCGTACTAGACTCGATTTTCCCGAGCGCTTGAGCAGGAGGTAGCGGGTGTCATCGTTTCCCTCGACGGTCTGCATGGTTGTTCGTTGGTTCTCAGGGATTAATCGCTGTCGGAGTCAATAGTATCGAGGTCGAGCTTTCTGTACCTGTAGAGTCCGTGAGCGAGCGCGAACAGGCCAACAACGAGAAGCCCCCCACCGAGACGGAGCCGTCCCTGGAAAACAAGGACGAGTACGCCGAGGCTCGTCGCCAGAACACCGATGTTGAACAATAAGACGAGCGACCAGAACGCAGTCAGGAGATCCTTCGGGGTGTCCGCAGGACCGAGAAATCCCTCGTCGGGTGGTGAAATAGCTGGAATATCGGGTCCGAGATCCGGCTCTTTCTCCTCGGGTTCGATGTTCGGAATCTCCAGCCCGAAATCCGGCTCGTCGGGTTCATCCTCCGAGCGGTCGTCGGGAAACACACTCGTGAGTTCGTCGCTGAGAGCAAAAGGATAGGGATTCGACACGGTGGGCCTCAGAGCCCGTCTCGTGTCGGTCAGATCTTGTCGGGGAGCGAGACAGTGTAGCTCGTTTTGACCCACGCGAGCGGGTTTCTAACGTCATAGAAGACGATGTCCCCGGCGGTCTCATACGTTTCGACCGACTCGACCGCATCGAGTTCCAGTTCGTCATCAGTACCGCCATCTCGTTCGTGATCAGCGCTTGACATCGTCGTCACCGATTGCTGGTAAGTGTTAGCATGATATATGTCTTGTTGCCCGGTCAGGGGTTGCCGAACAATGGTGAGCAGGCGTTTCAATCCCGTAGACGTTCTTTCTTCGAATACTCGTTTTACTTCCTGGTTCGGTACCCTCGCTCCGGTCGTTTCGCTTCGCTCCTTGAGTTACCTCGCTCCGCTCGGCAAACCACAGTCGCAACGAGTTGCTCCCTGGTTTGGTTCGGTTCCCTCACCAAACCACGATCGCAGCAAAGCTGCTCTCTGGTTCATCTCGCACTGCTCGATGAACCACGGTCGTTTTAGCATATCAGTTCCAACGAGCGGGATGCAACAATAGGGCCTCTCCGCGTACGCCGAGGCAAGCGACCGCCCGGCCGCGGAGGCGCGGGCGGTCGCCGGCAACAGCTCTACTGGAGGCGAAGTCGTCGATCTCGACGAGCGGCGCTTTCCGACGGTCGAAGAGGAGATCGATCTCGGAGTCACGCAGGTCAACTACACCGTCGAGGATACCTCCGACGGCGAGCGCCCGATCATCCACGTTTTCGGACGCGATTCGAAGGGAAAAGCCCACCACGTCCGTGTTCACGACTTTCGACCCTACTTCTACGCCCCCACCGCGACGCTGACCGACGAGGACCTGAGCGACAGCCGGATCACCGGCTCCGAGGCGGGCTACGAGTCGATCCGTGGCGAGGCGCTCACCAAGATCTTCGGCCGGACACCCCGCGACGTGGGGAATATCAGGGACCGATTCGACCACTACGAAGCCGATATCCTCTTTCCCAACCGGTTTCTGATCGATAAGGGGATCACCAGCGGGATTCGAATTCCCGAACGCCGAACGGACGGGGGGGCCCTCAAAATTCATCACGAAGAAGTCACCTCGATCGAGGCCGAGGCCGATCTCCGTGTTCACAACTTCGACATCGAGGTCGATGACCGCTCGGGCTTTCCAGAAAAGGGCGAGGAGCCGATCGTCTGTCTGACCAGCCACGACTCCCGACGCGACGAGTACATCGGCTGGCTCGGCCTCGCGCCCGATGGAAACGGCTACTCGCCCGAGGACCTCCCCGATTACGCACCGATCACCGATGGCGCGGCCATCGAGATTCGTGCCTTCAAGAGCGAGGAGGCGATGCTCGATGCATATATCGAGTATATTGTGGAGACAAATCCAGATGTTTTAACTGGATGGAATGTTGACGATTTTGACGCGCCCTATCTGATCGATCGGTTGGATCGCTTGGATCCCGCGACGGATTTCGATCTCTCGATGGAGCGCCTTTCCAGAGTCAACGAGGTCTGGCGCTCCGATTGGCAGGGACCGAACATCAAGGGCCGGGTCGTCTTCGACTTACTTTACGCTTATAAGCGAATCGTCATCACCGAACTCGATTCCTACCGACTCGACGCCGTCGCAGAGACGGAACTCGGCGTCGGAAAGGAGCGATACACGGGCGATATCGGCGATCTCTGGGAACAGGACCCCGAACGCCTCCTTGAGTACAACGTTCGGGACGTCGAACTCTGTGTCGAGATCAATCGCCAGCAGGACGTCGTTGCCTTCTGGGACGAGGTGCGCACGTTCGTCGGCTGCAAACTCGAAGACGCTCCGACGCCGGGCGATACGGTGGATATGTACGTCCTGCATAAGGTTCACGGCGAGTTCGCACTTCCCTCGAAGGGGCGAGTGGACGCAGAGGAGTACGAGGGCGGAGCGGTATTTGATCCCATTACTGGTGTGAAGGAGAACGTCTCGGTACTCGATCTGGCGAGCCTCTATCCGATGTGTATGGTGACGATCAACGCTTCGCCCGAGACGAAGGCCGGTCCTGACTACGAGGGCGAGACCTATCGCGCGCCAAACGGCATGAAGTTCCAACAGGAACCCGACGGGATCATCCGGGAGATGGTCAACGAACTGCTCGAAGAGCGCGATCGGAAGAAGGCCCGGCGGGCCGAACACGCGTCGGGAAGCGCCGCATACGAGCAGTTTGACCGACAGCAAGGTGCTGTAAAAGTTATTATGAATTCTTTGTATGGAACTTTGGGGTGGGATCGGTTTCGGCTCTATGACAAGGACGTTGCAGGGGCGGTCACTGCCACCGGCAGAGAGGTGATCGAGTTCACCGAAAAATCCGCAAACGAGATCGACTATCGGGTGACCTACGGCGATACTGACAGTATTATGTTGGAGTTAGGAGGAGATGTAACAAAATCCGAGGCCATCGAGCAGTCCTTCGAAATTGAGAACCATATCAACGACTCCTACGACGCGTTCGCGCGCGAGGAACTCGGAGCCGAGGAACACCGTTTCGAGATCGAGTTCGAGAAACTGTACCGACGCTTCTTCCAAGCCGGCCGGAAAAAGCGGTACGCGGGCCACATCATCTGGAAGGAAGGAACGGACGTCGACGACATCGATATTACAGGCTTCGAGTACAAGCGTTCGGATATCGCGGCCATCACGAAAGAAGTCCAGCGCGACGTGATCGAGATGATCGTTCACGGGGAGGATTTAGAAGAAGTAAAATCCTACGTCCATGAGGTCGTTACTGACTTCCAGAAAGGGGAGATCGATCT
>JADFQH010000382.1 GCA_022561895.1 Methanobacteriota archaeon
AGTTCTCTGAACTCGCCCGCGATGCCGGCGCACATCCGATCATCATCACCACGACCGGGGCTGTTTCCGAGGATGTCGCCACCAGAGCGAACTCCTCGGAGCTGACGCTTCTTTCGGCCCGGCCGGATGGTAGCCTCGACAGCGAGTACGAAGTCACAGATGGTACGCCACCCGGCCAGTCGCTGTTTCAGCGCCTCACGTCCGCGATGGACGTTCCCGCGTGGAAAGGCCAGTGAACTACTGGCGAGTTCTCTCGCCCGATCGCGCCTCCTCACGTAGCCGTTCACCGCGCTCGCTCTCGTACGTGAGATCGGGAACCGCTGTTGGATTTCTGTCCTCGTCGATCGCGACGTAGACGAAGTACGACTCGGTCGTTTTTTCGGCCTCCCCCGTCCGGAGGTCCTCCCGAAACGCCTGTAGTCGGACCTTAATGCTCGACCTCCCCGCTTCGTAGACGTAGGCTTTGAGCAGTGCGATGTCGCCGACCTGAACTGGGCGCTCGAAATCGACCTGATTGATATGGGCCGTCACACAGGACTTCCCGGCAAACCGCATCGCGCTCATCGCACCGACCTCGTCCATCCATTTTAGCACGTTGCCCCCATGGGCGGTGTCGAGCATGTTCGCGTGATTCGGCTGGACCATCTCCCGGTTCTCGATGTAGGTGTCCACGACGTCGGGCATACATCGGATTGATGGCGCGGAAAAATGAGTGTGGTGAATCGACATCGACGAAACAAGCGGCGGAGCTGTATCCCCGCTACCGAACACCGTTGCTGAAACAGAAACAACATCAAAAAAAAAACATTTCCAAGAATATAAGATCGGCAGGTGTGTATATAGGTTCGGGGAGGACAACAGTGGGTGCCTCTGACACAGTGCCAACCGCCTCCCCCACAGCTCTTATCGAGCAGCTCGTCGACCGGGTCTCAGAGCGACTCGACCGTCTCTCGTGCGTTGATTCGCCCTGCACCGGTTTCGGGATCGCCACGGCCGCTGCCCTCAGCACCGCGTTCGATCGTGTTTTCGACCTGGTTCGCGTTCAGGTTGGGTGCGAGTTCGCGGACGAGCCCCACTAACCCAGTGACTTGTGGGGCGGACATCGAGGTCCCCGAGAAGTACGCGTAGCCGCCAGGCACGGTCGAAAGGACGGACTCGCCGGGTGCGCCGACGCTGATCTCGTTCGCGCCGTAGTTCGAAAAGGACGCGAGTTCGTCGTCCTCGGTGGTGGCGCTAACCGAAGTGGCCTGCGGAAGGCTCCCCCAGAGACTGATCCAGCCGCCCTGCTGGAGGTTCTGACTGTCGTTTCCGGCGCTCGTCACGACCGTCGTGCCGCGCTGGACGACGCTTCGAACCACGCGCTGGCGGGCAATTCGGAATCCCTCCTGATTGTCTTCCGGTGGTTGAGGCGCGCTGCCGATACTCATGTTCACCGCATCCAACCCGAGCTCGGCGGCGTAATCGAGCGCCAGAAAACTGTCGCCGACGTTCGCGCCGCCGGTTTCACCGAAGACGCGAAGCGAGACGAGATCGGCGTCGGGTGCGACCCCGACGATCGCCCCGTCCGCCCCTGCGATTCCCGCGACGTGCGTGCCGTGGCTCTGGACGTCGCCAGTGTGACCGGACTCCTCCCAGCCGACGAACGTCCGGCTCGCCCCGGTATCGACGTTGCCCAGATCGGGATGGCTGTCATCGACGCCTGTATCGAGGATCCCCAGCCGAGTGCCCGCACCGGTCGCCGTCTCGTGGGCCTCGAAGGCCTCGATGAGCTCCTTATCCCACTGCTCGCCGGTCAGATCCTCCCCTTCGTCGGCCTGCTCGGACGCAGGTAGATCGACTTCGTATGAAAGGTCCTCGAACGCGCCCTCGACACCCTGTGCGTTCTCCGGGTCGGCATCCGCGGGCCCATAGACCAGATAGACGTTCGCGCCGGTGATCTCGTGAGCCACGGTAAAGCCTTCGCGCTCTAGTTGTCGAGGATTGCCGCCCGTGACGATATACTGTACTTCCTCGTCGGCGCTCGCCGGCCCGATCGCCGTGAGCCCGATTCCCGTCGCCGCGACACCCTTCAGGAACGTTCGTCGGTTCTGTTGTTTCGATTCGTAGGTCATCTGTGGACAGTAAGTGTAATAATAGATCCAACATATACCTTAGGATAGCTCGACAATTGTAAGTTTATAGCTAGAATACAAGAAACCAAGGTTGAGTAGAACGAGCGGATCGAGGACGAACGCTTATCGGCTCACCGGGT
>JADFQH010000001.1:0-4338 GCA_022561895.1 Methanobacteriota archaeon
GCCCTCGCCGCCATCGACCACGTCGTCGCCGGGGCCGCCGATGAGGATGTCACCGCTGTCGAAGCCTTCCACCTGGGCCGCGAGCCTCGGATCGTCCGCCCCCTCCTCCGTTAGATCGGATGTCAGCACGGCATCCACGTCGCGGCCGGGGCCGCCCAGCAGCCTGTCGTTGTCGGGACCGCCGCGGACCAGATCGGGGCCGGGGCCGCCCTGCAGGATATCGTTGCCAGCGTCGCCATCGATGACGTCAAGACCCTCCCCGCCGTTTAGGATATCGTTGCCAGCGCCGCCCTTGACGATGTCGTCGCCGGCCCCGGAATTGATCGTGTCATCCCCGTCGCCGCCATCGACGACGTCGTCGCCGCCACCCGTGACGATGATGTCGTCGCCGGAACCGCCGAATGCTTTGACGTTAACCGCGAACGGCGTCTTCACGAGTACAGGTACAGCGGCGTCGGTGAAGGTCTCGCCCAGCAGGAAGGAGATCCGGTCATTCCCTCCCACGCTTCGGGCCTCGAAGCTGAGGTTCTCGAATTGCGCCTCGGTCAGGCAGTTCACCTTTAGCACTTCGGCCGAGGCCAATTCGGCCACGGTGAAGATGCGAAGCGTATAATCGAAAGTATCTGGCCCAACGTTGCATGTTTTCCGCTTGATGTCGACCCGCTGGACCAGTCCGCGCCCCTGGACTTCGAACACGGTGGTGCCGTTGCCGTCTAGCGCGGCGGCGCCGCCCCCGCTGGGCGTCACGGTGGGTTCCACGAAGGAACCTTCGAATGTGCCGCCCGTCGGCGCCAGGACGCCTCTCAACCACGTTCCGGTCATTGTCAGACCGTCTATCATCCCATTCATCGTGAAGAGCGAGGACCCAACGAGACCGGTCATGAAGAAACTGCCAGTGCTTTTGTTGACCGTTCCGATCACCGAGCCAGAGCCTAGGTTGGGACAAGAGACCACAGCCGATAGCGCAATTCCTTCTCCTGGGTGCGACACCGTGAACGAACAGGTGTCAGCCAGATCCCCCTGAATCTGGACGGTCCATTTGCCGTCGAACTCACCGGTGGGCGTCACGCTATCGAACTGCCGGATCTCGAAGACGTCCTTCTCGCCTGTCAAGTTCAGCTTCAGTATGGAGAGGTCATGTGCCTCTCCGCCGCCGTCCCATTCGACCAGTACATCTGGCACCGCGGCACACACGTACTCGAACAGCGTGTAGGGGCCGAGGCGCACGATATCGAACTCCCACGTCTTTTTGACGAGAGTGAAGACGAACTGCAGGGCCGCCTCCAACTCCGCCGAGATTTTGAAGATGCACGCGGGATTTTTAGGGAGTGTCCGGATCTCGGCGAGACGGAGCCGGCCGTCATTGTCTGGGTCGTTTAGGTTGAGGTTCAGGGTGATGGTGACGACGCCCTGGACGCCGGCTTTCGCGATGCCGATGGTGACCTGGGCGCCGGCTTTGAAGGTGGTGATCAGCTTCACTTCGGGGACGTCAACACCCTCTGCGTCGAGATCGTCGATGTAGAAGCCCTCACGGATGATGTTTCCGAGCCCGTCAGCGAACCCATTGAGTTCATCAACTAGGCCACTGACGTTTCCCGGATCGTCCAGCTCCTCAACCGCGAGCGTCTGAGGCATGGAATCAAAGCCGAACGCAAGCCGCCCTTGGAGTTCGACCGAACCGCCGATGAACGGCTCCACGGGCACGACGCCGCCGACGAGGAAGCAGCAGAAGGTTTTCGTGTACTCGATCTTGGCGCTCAGTGTGCCCAGATCTACACGGAAGTAGGTGGCCTCGCCTTCCCCGGTGAGCACGTCGATAAGCTGGTCCGGGTCGCTGAGGAAGGGTAGCGAGAACCCGGGCACCTGGACGGTAATGCTCTTGGTGGTCTGGGCCACGCTGGTATTAGTCGTCCGCGTGCCTTTTCGCTTCTGTTCGGTCGTCTGGTCCTGCACACCGGTCGAGGTCGCGTCGTCCGGGCACTTGGCGGTGGTCTTCTTCCGCACCACCTGGTTATCTCCGTCGCCCTCGGACTCGACACTCTCGGTGCGGCTACGCACCGTCTCTTTGCAGGAGCTTTTCTTCGTCAGCTCGCCCGGCTCGATGGTCAGCAGCGCGCCAACGCCGGCCAGATCCTCTAGCGGGACGGTTCCCTGCGCAAGGGGGGCAATGGCGTCCACTACCTTCACGGTGCTCTCGATGAAGGAGATGATGCGATATGCCAACTCCAGCTTGCTCGTGCGCTTTTCACCAGTTTCACCACCCCCATTTTCATCTCCACTATCTGCGGTGAATTCGACGCTCAGCGCCAGCAGGCTCATCAGCGAGATCTCATCTTCCCCGGCCAACTCGCTAATTTCGGAGAGCACCGGGATCCGGGTGCGCAGCACATCGATCACGGCGCGCACCGGGCCCAGGTAGGGGTCGACTACGGCGAAGGGGGTGGCCAGCGTGGCGATCACCTCACCCACGTCTAGCTTGACCACCGTATACGTGACTTCACCGAAGCGGCCGAAGCCGCCATCGACCGTCCATAGTATGGTGATCCTGCCGGACAGGTCGAAGCTGCCGAAGTTTGAGGCCATGGTCTCGAAGTCCAGCGTGAGCCCGGTCTCTTGCCCGGGATTACCCGGGTTTGGCTCCGCGAAGGCGGTTTTGAGACCCACCCCCCCGTCCTGGAGCTCGAACAGGCTGTATCCGTCCGGCCTCACCGGCTCAGGCTTAACCGTGACCCTGGTGTGCAGCTCGCCGTCTTCGCCGTTGGCGGTGAGCACCGCCGGCAGGTATCCCACGATCGCCGGGATGCAGCGATTACGATCGAGATCGGGGCCTTCACCGGGGTTGTGGTCTTGGTTGTGGTCGTGGTCGTGTTCGGGGTCGGTAATGGCTTTGGGGCAGTCGGGCAGCGGGTTCAGGTCCGGGTCCAGGGGCGGCGCTAGGATTGTGGGGTTATATTTCGCGGGCAGAGACGCGTCGATGGTCAGTGTGAGCCCGGCGCTCGGCAGCACCACGACCGGTCCCACGCCACGGTGAAGCTCCAGGCTGAGCGGCAGCGTCCACCTGGTCTCGGTCTTGATCTTCTCGTTGGAACGGACCGCCAGTCCGTCGAGCCCGACCGAGAAGGGAAGGGCGGCAGCGTCAGCGGCATCGGCAGCGGCAGCGTCAGCGTCAGGGTCATTGGTGTCCAGAGTGACGTCGCCTTCCAGAGTGAACGTGATGGCCACTCGATCCCAGTCGGTGGATTCGGTGTCGTCAACGCAGGGATTTGGACTGCATTCGATGGTCACGACCGCAGTGTCGTTCAAGTCAACAGTGCCGTTCAAGTCAACGGCAGAGGTCGAGTCAACGGCGGCGTCTATCGCGGCTTTCAGTTTGGTCTTCATTTCTCCGGCTTTGGTGGTAGTGATCGCCTTCAATTTCTCACTAAGCTCCCCCCGAAGAACACGGAGCGCCCCGGCCACATCGGCGCCGGCGTCCAGGTTGGTGCCGATCAGCGGCGCGGAGACCGGGACGCCGTTGCCCAAGGGACCGATGGTGCGGGGTGCGGAGCCATCGAGGGCGACCGCTAGGGCGGAGGCGAGACCCTCCAGCCCTTCTGCGAGGTATTGAACCTTCATCGGCTCCACGTCATGCTCCGGGTCGCCGCCGTCTCCGCCACCCGAGGAGGCTGTGGCCGGCCACTGGTAGGTGACGGCGGAGCCGCCCACGATCAGGGTTACCTCCGCGCCGAATTTGGGATCGTTGGGATCGCCCAATCCACCGGTTCGCGTCGTCTGTAGCTGCCGGGCATCCTCGTCGAACGTCGTCTCGACCGTCACGTTGAGTTCGGCGGAACTCTCCTCACCCTCATCAAGCGTGACCTCGCCCGCCCCGACCCGGAGCGTGGTGCCAGCGAAGATGTCGGGCTCAGTGTTGACCGTCGCGGTCGACTCCCTGGACGTGTCGGATCCGGTTTCCGCTTCCGCGGTGAGGACGTCGATGTCGAGTTGCAGGGTCGTGGTCGATTCGAGTTCGACCCGAAATTTCTCACCGATGACCTGACCGGCAAGCGTGAGAGCGTCCGAGTCTGGTGCCCGCTCCGGGCCGGGGGCGAGGAAACGCAGCGTCGCTTCGATGAAGGCCCCCTCGTCTGATTCTGCCGTCAGCTTGACGCCGAGGTCGCCATCAGTCAACGCATACGTGATCTGGGCGCTGTCGTTATCGGTGAGGGTGCCGGTGGCGGTATCGCTGTCGACGACCAGCGTGTTGTCGGCGTCGAGCGAGACGGTGAAGGTCTCGGTCGGCTCCAGGTACACGTCATTGAGCGTAGCGACCGTAAACTGCTGCGTTTCCCCTGCCGT
>JADFQH010000001.1:4348-23779 GCA_022561895.1 Methanobacteriota archaeon
ACCGGTCTCGTCTTCGGCAGCCGCCGCGATCATCTTCGCGATGCCGTTGGCCAGGTCTACCCGCTCCGGCGCCATCTGGTCGGGCCGTAGATCGAATAGCGGCAACGTCGACGTGTACTGATCGACATCGAAGCCACCGATGTGGTCCTCGGTGAGCCACTCAAAGTCGTTCAGGGTCCGGGCGAGTCCCTCGATGATGTTGTCGCGCAGGCTGAAGGGGTCGCCAAGGACGATGAAGTTGACCAACGGCTCGGGCTCCGGCTCGGGCCCGGGCGTGGGCGTGGGCTCGGGCCCGGGCGTGGGCGTGGGCTCGGGCCCGGGCGTGGGCGGGGGCTCGAAGGCCGCTGAACCGCCGGGGGCGAGCCCCTCGCAGGTGAACGTGTGGTCGGTCAGGATGGTGATGCTCGAGCAGCTCACTCCCGGGCCCAGGAGACGGCGGGAGAGGTCCAGGGGCGCGGGGGGATCGGGGGGAACGACATTTAGCTCATCGTAGAGGTTCACGGTCACGATGACATCGACGGTGTCTTTGTCCACTGCGACGGTGTCTCCCGGGTTGGTAAAGTCCGGGACCTCTTCGGTGTCAAGGGTGACCTCGGTGGTGCCGCTCAGGAACACTGCCGGCAGCGGGTCAAACACCCGCAGCTTTTGGTAGCCGGGGTTGAAATCGACGCTGGGCAGCCCGTCGGCTCCCCACACCACGGTGGCTGTGCCCACCTGGGGGCCTCCGACGGCGAACACATCCGGGCCGATGCTGATCGGCTGCTCGGTGGCCGTGAACGCGATGGTGGCCGTAAGTTGTGAGGCCAGGCTCAGCTTGCCTGGAACGAGCATCCCTTCTGTGTTAGTCAGCTCGTTCAGCAGGATCTGCGCCTCGCCGTCGACCGCGGTCAGCGCCACGACGGGCGCCGCATCCTCATCCCCCAGCGTGAGTTCGGTCACGTCTACATCAACGCCGAGGAACCCGATCCGGGCGGGGAGCTTCGTCAGGCCGACGAGGGTGCCCACGTCGACTTCGTCGATCCTGATCAGGGTGCCGCCGGCGCCGGGCAGGAGCACCACCCCCTCGCCATCTTCCGGATGAAACGGGATGCCGAAACCGACAGTGAACGATGCGGCCGTCACGGAGACGTTCACGGTGGGTTCCACGGCGGGTTCCACCAAGGAACCTAGGAATGTGCCGCTCAGCGTGATGGGCGCGATGATGGGCCCGAAGACACTCGACCACGTTCCGCTCATTCTCAGACCGTCTGTCGTCCCATTCATCTTGAAGGCCGGAGGCCCATTCATGACGAAAGTGCCAGTGCTGTTGTCGATCGTCCCGTTGACCGAGCCGAGGCCTAGGAGGGGACAAGAGCCCACAGCCGATAGCGAATCTTCTGCGTGCAACACCGTGAGCGTACAGGTGCGAGTCAGACCCCCCGGAAGCCCCTGAAGCTGGACGTTCCATTTGCCGGACACATCGAACGGAGCAGCCAGACCGGTGAGCCCCACCAGCACCCCCAGGGTGGCGGGATCGCCCACGCTGAGCCGGCTGGAGGCCTCGGATGCGGTGATATCGATCGCCACTTCGAGCCGATCGAGGTCGGGGGTCAGGTTGACGGTGGTCGTAGTGGGGTCCGGCGGTTCCGCCAGTTCATCCAGTTCATCGATCCGTCCGGTGATCTCCTGGATGGTGCGCGGCAGCGTCCGGGCAGTGAGTTTGGTGCCGTCGCCGAATGTGAGCTCTACCCTGATGTCGGGCTGGCCGTCTGAGGAATCGATCTGCACCGTGCCCAATGGGTTCAAACCGACGGCGGCGAGCTGAGCGGCGTCATTGCTGGCGACGATGGCGGGTAGGGGCACGGACCAGACCGCCTTGGTGGGTTGGTCGATCCCGGCGGCGGTGACCGCGTCGCAATAGACGGTGTCGCCGGGGGCTGGCTCGCCGGCCGGCGGGTTGTCGGGAGCGAGGCCGCAGCGGATCTCGGCCACACCGGTGGTGGTCAGGAGATCGAGGAGTTCGTCTGCGGGTGCGAAGACGTCCACCATGCTGCCGCCGAGGTTGGGGAAGTCCACGTCGGCCCTGTTCTGGAGAGCGAGGGCGGCGCCGGTGTACTGGGAAAAAGCGGTGAGTCCATCGACGAACGTCAGGCTGGTCAAGGCGGCCAGCGCGTCGCCGTAGGCGTAGTCTGCGTTCGCCGGGTCGGGCCACACGGATACGGGACCAGAGTTCAGGTGCAGCGTGATCTCGCCCTTGCGAGAGTCGGGGTCGGGGTCTCCCTCAACAACGATCTCGGAGGGAAGCGAAACGTTGAACGCGATGTCCACCTCGTTCACCTCGGGGTCCTGCTCTTCCATCAGGTACAGATCGGTCAAGGTGGAGAACATCAGGTCCTCCAGGGTGAGCAGTCCTCGACCGTTCGGGTCGCGCAGCGTGATGTCGATCTCCCGTTTAATCTCGTAGGAGACGACCGTCATGTCGAGTTCGGTGAATCCCTGCGAGGCCTCGAAGGCCGTGAGCGATGGCGTGATCACCTCTACCGTCAGCTTAAGTTCGGGCTCGCTGATCAGGGCAAATTGGAGCAGTGGGTCGTCCTCATTTTTGTCGATGGCGACCACGAAATGCTCGCCGCCGTTCGGGAAATCCTTATCCTCGCTGACCGGCTGCGTCTGGAGGGTGACCTTGAGCACTCCTGCGCCGCCGGGGTTCAGGCCGATGCGGAATTTGCCATCGTCATACGCCAGTTTGAGTAGGACCTCCTCCTCTTGCTTGTAGGCGTAGCTCACGTTGCCGGCGTCGTTTTCCTTGACGTCCTCGAAGCCAGGCACCAGCCTGAGCGCGGTGACGAGATCCGTTCCGGCCAGGGCGGTGATCAGGTCGTCGGAGACCACGTCATCGAGGCCCAGGACGTCGGCGATCGATGTATTAGTGAATGGCAACGGTTCGGCCAGCTGAGGGTGACGGCCCAGCGCGGCGATCGTGTCGGCGAGAGCCAGCACGCCGATGCGTAGGGCCGAGGTCTCGCCGGCTTCGGTTTGGACGCCTGCGGCGGAGTCCGCCGCGGCGCCGGACCCCCGCGCGAAGTCCCGCGGTCCGCCCGTAAGCGCGACCCCGCACGCGAGCAAGGTAAGTCCCAGTACAACGGCTATCCTACGTGGCATGGCGCTCTCCTCCGACTGCCGCCCTGTCCGCTATCCCTGAAGGAGCAGGGAGCGCCTCGCTCTGCCGTACTGCCGCGTCGGGACGTACGAGATGCAAGTGTGACCGCAGTCGCGGTCATCGCGCAAGGATTGGTAAAGGCAGACCGCTTCAGCATGCGTTCTCTAGCACGTCACTAGCGGGGTCTGTATCGAGCGGAAGTTAGTTATGGGAAGCGAGCGCGAGGCTCCGTCTCCCCAAAGCAACTACCACCAGCCGGGCGCACCATTCTGGCAAAGGGGCACTATGCTTGTCAACAGGGCCTGACGGCAGAGACCGCCTGCTCCAAGCATGTGGCTATCGCGGGAACGCATCAGCAAACTGCATGTAGGGGCCCAGACGAATGTAAAGCAGATGGTCTTGGATCCTGGTAGGGGAGAGGCCGCCGAATCGCGGCCGCGCCCTTTAGATGTTGGGGTTGGAGCGGGAGACGAGAGTCGAACTCGCGACCCTCTGCTTGGGAAGCATTGGTTTGGGGCTCAATTGATCACCCTGTAATATTCTCTATTTCGACACAGGTTACATCTGGTGCAGTCTTGTGGAGATGGACCGGACCGCGCAGGTGCTCAGGACCGCCGCTCCCTCATGGCCTTCAGGTAGGGGAGGGAGTCCATGTCTCCCTCTTTGGCGTTTCCGAATCGGGTACGCACTATCCGGGCGAGGGGCACGGAGATCTCGAAGGGCTTGGTCGCAGGAAGGCCACAGCGCGCGTCGTCGCAGGACTGATAACGGACCCGACCGGTGATCGGCAGCGTTTCGTCCATTCCACGTTGGACGAAGGGATCGCCGCTGTGGGTGAAACGCACCCGCAGCGTCACGTCGCCCTCGTAGATCTGCAGAGTTTCCCCCGTGGCGAGGGTGTGCGGCTCCGTAGCAGGGGCCTCGGTGCCCAGCACGAGCAGGCTCGGCTGGTCGTCGATCTCCACCACTGTGGCCACCATCCCGTCGGGAACAGGCTCTCCGTAGAGGTGTTGGCGTTCCGGTACACGTAAGTGGACCGCCAACTCGCGCACCACACCGGGAGGTATGGGCGAGTCGTCGATCTCCAGGTCGACCGTGACCTCTTCGACGGGCGCGGGCAAATCCGTGGTCAAGTCCGCGGATACGTCCTCGCCGAGCGCGGCTCGGATCAGGAGATCCACGCCGGGCCGCATGGCTATGTGATTCTCGAAGAACTTGGCCTGGATTACACCCTTGCCGTCCGTGACGTACACGCCCGGGAACGGGATTCCGTACCACGGATGATCGTCTTCGGGGATCAGCGTGTTGAGGATGCCGAAGCGCTCGATGACCTCACTGTTCGGGTCCGACAGAAGAGGGAAAGTGATCCCGGCGTGGCCGGCGAACGCCGCCAGCGCGTCAGGCTCGTCGTAGCTGAGGGCGATCACCGTCACCCCGGCCTCCGCGAACCGCTCGATGCCTGATTGCAGCTCGACCAGCTGCGTGCGACACGGCGGTCACCACACCGCCGATCGGTAGAAGACCACCACCAAGGGGCCATCGTGGCGCTCAGCATGCGCATCGACCATCCGACCGTCGTGGTTCGGGGCGACGATGTCAGGGAGAAGTTCACCGATGGCCGGCCCGGTGGGGAATTCGCCCTTCGGCTCCATTCGCGCCGCCGTCCCCGCCTTCAGCGGGCCGATGAAGCCGAGGTGATCGCGCCAACCGAACTCTGTCTGTTCACTTCTGGTTTCGAGCTCCACGGGCCCTCCTGGTCGCATATCAGTTGTCGCTGCTTGGAATGAGTTCGATGACCTGTTGGATTATAACAACTTCTTATCGGAAGTCAGCCTCAAGTCGAGCTACTACCATCAGATGTAGGAGTTGGAGCGGGAGACGAGAGTCGAACTCGCGACCCTCTGCTTGGGAACTAACTATCCCTAAGCCGTGTGGCTCCGTAGATACGAATGCGGGCTAAACTTGTTCAGTTATCGTCGGGGAGATCGCAGCCTCAGTGGTAGACCATCTGCCTCCTAGGCAGTGGGTCTACCAGCTAATCGCGTAGACGCACTGCTTTCCGATAAGGCCCTTCATCTTAACCTCGCGGCCATCACCGAAGCTGATGTCGCCGCCGGCTACCGTCAGCTCCTTGAGCAACGCCGACACGAGGATCTCGCCGCCGTTCGCCTCGTTTCCGATGCGCGCCGCCTGCGTCACCTGCGTTCCGTAGAAGTCGTTGTTCTCTTTCACCGGCTCGCCGGTGTGCAGGCCGATCCGCACGAGGACGGGTTCGTCGGCGGCGTTGTTGCGCTTGGCGAAGGCGCGCTGCATGGCGATAGCGCACTGGACGGCCTTGCGAGCGCTCCCGAACGCGACCATGAAGCCATCGCCTTCTGTCTTCACCTCGTACCCCCCGTGCGACTGAATCTGTTCGCGCACTAATGTGTTGTGCTCGCGCAGCAGCTCGAACCAGCGCTTGTCGCCCAGACGCTCGTTCAGCGGCGTGGAGCCGACGATGTCGGTGAACATGATCGTCACCGTGCCGTCCGGGGCGGCATGGCTGCTCACGTCCGGCCGGTCGGCCAGCACCGTCGCCGCAACGACATCGATCGATGTCTTGATATCGCCGCTAGTGATGCCCTGGAGCTTCAGCTTCGTCGCGATGATTCGTTCGATGAGCGGCTTCATCCCCAGCTTCTGAGCCAGATCCAGCGCCTGGTTGTTCAGAGCCAACGCTTGCTCATAGTCGGACGGCGCTGCGCGCTTCAGGCGGATGCGAGCGCTGTCGTAGAGCACCTCCGCGCGAATCGGGTCGTAGCCGTCCTTCAGGAAGTCCAGCGCCGAGTCGCAGGCTGCCACCGCCTCATCAGCGCGGCCCAACGTGTCCAGGAGGAGGCCGCGGATGTGATCGGTGTGATTCAGAGCATCTCGAACGCCCGTGCCCGCGTCCTCTAAGTCTCGCAGCGCTCCTTCCGCCGCGCTCTGGTCGTTCGCGAGCACCGCCTGTATCGCCAGGCCAAGTCTTACGTGGGCCTTGATCCGCGGCGTGCCGGCGACGGGTGACTCTAGCACGGCGCGAGCGGCGTGGTCTACGACATCGCTATCCAGCGGCTGGCCCGTGATCAGCGCAATCCGCGGTAAGTACAAGGCAGGGAAAGCGTACCCGAGGCTGGGCCCTGGGGGTGTAGCGTGCATCGTCTCCAGCATCCGGTCGACGTAGTCCGACGCGGACGAGCTATCGCCTTCAACAGAGGCGATCAGCGCCGCATGGCTAAGCAGCCGGATATCGCGCGGCGCGATTTCGAGGCCGCGAGTCAAGAAGGTCCGTGCGGATTCCCAGTCGCCTCCCTCAATCGCTGATGCTGCCTGCACATGCGTTGCGTCACCGATCGCGGACAGGTCTCGAAGACGTTCCGCAAGCTCACGGCAAGCATCCGCATGACGCCGGCCAGCCTCCTCATCGCCGGCCCAACGTAGGGATACGGCCGCGAAGAAGTGCGCAGCGTACTGGCCCCGCGGGAGGTCTAGCTCCCGTGCCAGAGCAACGGCCCGCTCTGCCATCGACGCGGCTGCATCGCTATGCATGTGAAATGTGGAGACCCGCATACCGGACAGGAGCCCGTCGAGCTCCAATCGCTTCAGCCCCAGCCGCTGCGCCACATCGTCGGCGCGAGCGAAGGCCTCTTGGGCCCGCTGCTCATCACCGAGCATGCCAGCCGAATAGCCCAGAGCGACGCTGAGTCTGCCGAAGTCTTCTGAGTTCTCCTCTGCGAGTTCTAGCGCCCGCTCCACGAGCTGGGTCTGGCTCGGACGAACGAACTGCATTTTGGTACCCGCGAAGTAGGCGACGTCTACAGCCTTAGCGACGTTACCAACGTTCGCATAGTAATCGAACGCTTGGCGAGCGCTCCGCCAGGCCTCGCTGATCTGCAGCGTCGCGGACGCGGCGAGAGAGAGACGGTAGAGCAGGTCTGCCATCTCGTCGTCGATCTCGTCGCCTTCGCGAATCGAGAGCGCCGCGCGGTAGTGGCGGGCGGCATCGCCGTAGCCGGACTGGGCCGCCGCCTGCTCACCGGCCAGCGTGGAGTAGCGCACCGCCTTCTCGGCGTGTCGGGGCGCCAGCGTTGCCGCCTCGACGAAGTGGAACGCCAGCCGCGCGGCCCGCTCGTCGGCGCGGGCGCCGTAACGCTGCTCCAGCGCCTCCCCGACCCGGCCGTGGAGGCGGACGCGGCGTGTCGTCGATAGCTCGGCGAGCAGCGTCTCCTGCATCTGCGCGTGCATGAATCGATAGCGGCCCGCCTGCTCCGTCTCCTCGATCACGCGGGCCTCCAGCGCCTCCTCGATCAGCCGCAGCAGCTCGTCCTCGTCGCGTTCACCCATGAGCTGCAGCGTGTCGTAGGTGAAGTCGCGCCCGATAATGGCCGCGATCTGCAGGAGGTCGTTCGTCTCTTCGGAGAGGCGGTTCAGGCGGCGGCCGAGCGCTTCTCGCACGCCGTCCGGGATGGCGATGTCCGACACCGAGTCGCTCGTGAGCGTACCTTCCTGCGCCATCAGGTTGATCACCTCGCTCAGGAAGAACGCGTTGCCCTCAGTCTCCTCGTAGATCCGGTCCAGCACCTCGGGACGCGGCACGACGTTGGCCTTCGCGCTGACGTAGCTCGCGACTTCATCGCGCGTGAGTCCGCGCAGGACGATGCGCTCGAATCCACTCTCGCGGTTGAGCGCGGCGAGCGTACCCGAGAGCGCACTCTGACGCGTAATGTCGGTGTCTCGATAATTCGCCACGATCAGCACGCGCATGCGAGAAAGTTCGCGCGCGACGTGCTGAAGCAGCAGCAGCGTCGGCTTGTCCGCCCAGTGCAGGTCATCCAGTGCGACGACCAGCGGCGCGTGGCTTGCGATTGCGCGCAGGTACGACGTATAGGCGTCGAACAGCTTGAACTGCGCTACCTCCGGATCGTCGATCTCTTCCGGTTCGACGAAGTCGGGGGCGTCCCGCAGCCACGGAAAGATCATGGACAGCTCGCTCACCGCGCCCGGCGGCATCTGCGGCCCGATCAATTCCGTCATTTCGTCGGCGTGCATGCCGGCGTACTGGTTCCCCGCCTGGAGCCACGGCCAGTAGGCCGGCGCCCCTGCCGCCTCATGCGTGCGGCCCCAGAGCACTTGCGCGCCCCTCACGCGTGCGTACGTCTCCAGCTCCTGCGTCGTGCGCGTCTTGCCGATACCGGGCTCGCCGACGAGCATGACTAAGCCGCCGCGGCCTGCGAAGGTGGCGTCGAGCGCCTGCCGCAAGCGCTCCATCTCCTTCTCGCGGCCGACGAAGACGCCGAGCGCGAGCCGATCGAGCACGTTTGAATCAGAGTGCGACGCGGATTTCTCAGTAGGATCGACGCGCTCGATCGCTTCCAGCACGGCGGCCGCCCCGTCCGGACGCTCGCCGGGGTCCTTGGCGAGCAGGCGCACGATCAGCTCTTCCAGGTCCGGCGGGCAGTCCTCCGTTTGCCATGACGGAGCGACGGGCGACGTGTTGATGTGTTGGCTGATCACGCCCGTTGGGTCGTCGCCGACAAAAGGCGGCCTTCCTGTCACCAGCTCGTAGAGCAGGCAGCCGAGCGAGTAGAGATCGGACTGCGGTGTCACCTCGCCTCCAAGCGCCTGTTCAGGCGGCATATAGGCGACTGTGCCCATCAGCATGCCTGCCATCGTCAAACGCGACCGTTCGGCCGCCACCGCGAGGCCGAAGTCGCCGAGGGAAGCGGTGCCGTCCTCTGCGAGCCAGATGTTGCCTGGTTTTATGTCACGGTGGACGACGCCGTTGGCGTGAGCGTGCGCCAGGCCGCGTGCGATGTCCTTTGCGATCTCCAGCGTGCGCTCGATTGGCAACGGGAACTCCATGTGCTCAACATCGCCGCCGGCCATGTACTGGCTCACGATGTACGGCTGCGGTGCCTGCCCTGAGCCTGGCGAGATGTCGTCCCCGACGTCGTGGATGGTAACGATGTTCGGATGGTCGCCCAGGCGGCCCATCGCCTGCGCTTCACGCTGGATACGCTTCAGGCCAGGTTCGTCCAGGCCCTCCGTTTTGATCACAGCAACGGCCACATCTCGCTCCAGGCGGGTGTCGGTCGCGAGGTAGACGCGCTTCTTGCCGCCTTCGCCTAGGAGGCTCTTTACTTTGTAGCGTCCGGAAGCGAACGACCTGGGTAGGGCGGGTGCAGGAGCTCTCGACTCAGCTGGCGTCAATGGCGAGCTAGTTGTCAGCGGCGCGCGGCACCGCTTGCAGAACTTGGCGGTTGGCGTGTTGGTCGTGCCGCACCCCGCGCAGGAGCGCACTAACTCAGCCGAACATTCCTCACAGAAGTCAGCGTCGGCAGGGTTCTCATGGCCACATGCTTGGCAGTCCATCTTTCAGAGCGATTCTAGCAGAAGGTGCCTAGTTTCGTGGACGTGCTGCTCAGTAAGCAGAGGGTCACGGTTTAGGGTAGGGTAGCGGCCGCCGAATGGCGGACCATACCATTAGAAGTTGAGGTTGGAGCGGGAGACGAGAGTCGAACTCGCGACCCTCTGCTTGGGAAGCATCCGGCGCCGGCACCAAATCGGGGTTAACCGTTAATCCTCCGGGTTCAAGATCTGCGGTGCAACTTCAGTGCGGGATCGGTGGTTTCTATGCGATGCGGTTGGCAGAGGAGAAGGGCGACGTGCCGGCGGGCAGCCGCCGCGACCCGTTGACATCCACACCGAGAACACATAGAGTACGGTCGCTTCGTGAAAAAGGACGGCACGTGCAAGGAGGCCCATATTGCGACTACACCGGACGCTCGCAGCAGCTGGGATGTTAGTGGTTATCGTGACGGTCGCCGCCGTGGTCTCGGACGGCTCCCCCTTCCAGAAACTGGCCGCGAGCGAGTTCAAGTCGACCACCACCGAGCACGGGATCCAGATCAGCCCCGCGAAGCCGGGGAAGGTCCGCGTCACGTTCCACGTCCCCGCGGAGCTCGTCGAGGAGGCAATCACGAACTACGGAACCTACAGCCGTGAGTATCGGGCATCCGCATAGGCATGGGTAATGAGGACAGCTCGTACGATTCCGGAGAAGTGTCGCACCGGGCGCTTCGAGGCATCCAGCGGGAACTCGAACGTCATCCAGCGGTCGATACCGTTCGCGGCTTTCCCTCCGGTGAGTACGTACAGATAGTCGCGGATGTAGCGACGAATCGCTTGCGTACCGATGCCGATGATGCCACACTCACGGTGCGCTGGTTCGCGGGCGAAACGCCCAATGCTCGCCCGGAGTTCTCGTTTCATTATAGCGACGGTGCAGGCGACTTCGGGTGGCATCACGAGCCGAATCCGCACGTCGAAGGATGGGGGCATTTTCAGAAACGGACCGATCCTAAAACGAAGTACACCTATGAGCCGCATACGTTCTCCTCGCACAACCCGACGCGAGTCGTTTGGGAGGTCAGGTCACTGTTCACTACCACGCTAAATGAGTAGCGGTCTCGATCACGGGTTCGCTCGTGGTTCTAGCGCTTGAACTCGATCGCCGCACCCTGTCCGAAGCCGACACAGAGCGTCGCCAGTCCACGCTCGCCGTCGCGTTTTTCGAGTTCGTGGAGCAGGGTCACGGGCAGGCGGGCACCGCTCGCACCCAGCGGGTGGCCGAGCGCGATCGCCCCGCCGTTGACGTTGAGGCGATCCTCGGAGATTCCCAGCTCCCGACGGGAGTACTCACACTGGCTCGCAAACGCCTCGTTGATCTCGACCAGATCGTACTCGTCGATCTCCCTCCCAGTCCTCTCGAGCAACCCCTCGCTCGCCGGAACCGGTCCGATTCCCATCACTGTGGGATCGACACCGGCGACGTTGTTTGAGCCGACCTCCGCCAAGATGTCGAGACCGTGATCCTCCGCGAAGGCACGGCTCGTTACCAGTGTGGCGGCCGCCCCGTCGGTGATCTGGGAGGCGTTTCCGGGCGTCACAGTCCCATCACCCTTGAACACCGTCGGGAGGCCCGAAAGCGTCTCCATATCCGTATTCCGGCGGATGCCCTCGTCTTCGGAAACGGTTTCTTCGCCCGTGTTGATCGGGACGATCTCGTCGTCGAACCGCCCCTCGTCAGTCGCTGTGGCCGCGCGCTGGTGGCTCCGCAGGGCGAACTCGTCCTGTGTTTCTCGGGAGACGTCGTAGGTTTCTGCGACCTTCTCTGCGGTCATCCCCATCTCCAGTTCGCCGATGTTGTACTCCTCTGCGAGCTGTGGGTGGAGATGCTGGTAGGACTCGCCGTCCATCGGGACGTTCGACATGGACTCGACCCCGCCGGCGATCACGGCCTCGCGCTGGCCGGCGCGGATCGCATCGCTCGCGGAGATGATCGCCTGCATCGAGGAGGCACACCAGCGGTTGATCGTCGTTGCGGGGGTTCCCTCGCCGAGATCCGAAAGCAGGGAGATCACGCGAGCAACGTTGTTGTCCTGCTTGCCGCGCTGCTGGGCGACGCCCCACATCAGATCGTCGATTTCGTCGCTACTCAGCCCGGTTTTCGCGAGGATCTCGTTGATGAGCGGGATCGAGAGATCCTCGCTTCGGACTTCCTCGAACACGCCGCCCTCCTTGCCGAAGGGGGTTCGAAGCGCCTGTGCGATCACGGGGGTACTGTCGGATGGCATTACCTCTCGCTTCGTGTGGAAGGGACTTAAACGGCGGCACAACTGTCTCCATCGAACGTGGAGTTCATTCGAGTGATCGCAGAAACACCTCCTGACTACTCGCCCGACAGGTTTCGAGTCGGTCGCTCGCCCACGTTACCGCGGCGTCGGTCTCCGTGGTGATCGTCCCTCGGATATTGCCCGAATCGTCGTAGATACCGATCCAAACCAAGGAGGCATCGAAAATCGCGATCCCCATGTTCGGGCAGAACGGTTCGGGAAGCTGATACAGTGAAAACGTCGAAACCGAAAGCGCCTCCCGGAGCTCCGTATCATACTCCTGTCGAAGCCACTCGATCAGCGGCGCATCGAGATAGAGTTCGATCTCGGTATCGCTGTGGGTGATCTCGCGGTGGAATATTGAGACGTACTGTGGAAACGAGACCGGCGAGTACCCGACGATCGTTCCGGCGTTTTCGATCAACTGCTCGAACGCCCGCAGGGGTTCGTGTGGCAACGGATGGTCGGCGTAGATGACGTCCGCCTCGGTGAACGGCCCGAGATCCAACGGCACGTCCGGGGGGAGAAACGAGAGGAGATCACGCGCAGAACAGAGCTGATCGTAGCGATCGAGCAGCGCATCGAACTCACAGATAGCGAGATCGCCAACGGCCGTCAAGCAGTAGCCCTCCGTGGTTCGTTCGACCAGTGCGGCCGACTCGAGTTCGCGAAGCGACCGATCGACGGTCTGACGCGAGATCGCAAGCTGGTCGGTGATTTCGGGCTTTTCGAGCGGTGTATCGCGAAGGGATTCGATGACGGAACTACGTCGCATGAGGAGTTCAAGGAGATCGCGGGCGGGAGAACTCATGTACTCAGTGATGTAAACGAGTCAATAAAAACGTGTCCCCTTCGTCGAAACCGACTGACAACGTGTCCGTCGGAGGGTACAGACGACCGGGAAGGGCGGAAAGAGGTCGATGGCGTTAAGAATCTGGGGCGGTAACCGTATTGGGAATGAGCAATTCGGCGCTTTCGGTGGTCGAGTTCCTGTTGACGGCGCATGCCTACAGCAACGACCGGCGCTTCGACGAGAACGACCTGCCTGCCGAGTATCGCAAGGTGTTCTGGGAGGGCGGCGAGATCGAACGACCGCTTTCGGTGACAGAAGAGACCGCTCGCGAAGCGACGGGCATCGACAAACCATGGGAGGCGGTCTCAGACCTCCTCTTCACCCAGCGTGAGGAGTTTTCGGACGAACTCACGCTTACGGACTCGGATCTTGCGACCGACTGGTTCGGGAACCGAGTCGACGAGGAGCGACTGGCGAACAACCCGACGCTGTCCGGGTTCTACGAGGAGCGCGATATCGATACCCATGTCGACTACGAGCGCGCCCGCGAGAACGCCCGTCCCATTCAGGCCGACCGGGTCTGGATCGACAATCTCCTTGAAACGTACTTCGATCCCGACGACGAAGACGAGGCCGAGATGCTCGATCTCGTCGATATCCGCGCCCCCGAGGAGATCGAGATGACGCTCGATGATCTCGTCCTTACCACCGATCAGGAGGACGAGATCGCAAAGATCGTCAAAGCCATCGAGCACCGCGACTATCTCGCGGCGATCGGCCTGCGCGAGATCGGCAAACTCCTCTTTGTGGGCCCGCCCGGAACCGGAAAAACGACGACTTCGCGCGCGCTCGCCCACGATCTCGATCTTCCGTTCGTCGAGGTCAAACTCTCGATGATTACGAGTCAATACCTGGGAGAAACGGCGAAAAACGTCGACAAGGTGTTCGAGGTCGCAAAACGGCTCTCTCCCTGTATCCTCTTCATCGACGAGTTCGACTTCGTCGCCAAAACCCGCCGCTCGGACGAACACGCCGCGATCAAGCGCGCGGTCAACACGCTGTTGAAATCGATCGACGAGGTGAGCCTGATCCAGGACGACGTACTCCTGATCGGCGCGACCAACCACCCCGACCAGCTCGATGCGGCGGCGTGGCGGCGCTTCGACGAGATCGTCAACTTCCCGAAACCCGACACGACGATGCGTGCGGACATCTTCACCGTCATCACTCGCGAAATGGACATCACTGGCTTCGATCCCAATGAGATCGCCGAAGAGACCGAGGGGCTAACCGGTAGTGATCTGCGGATGGTCCTCAGGGAAGCTGTACTGGAGGCGCTCACCGAGAACCGACGCACGCTCACCCAGCGGGATCTGCTCGACGCCATCACCGACTTCGAGGAACGAAACACCCTGAAAGATCTGGATATGATCGAGGGCGATCACGAGGCGCTGGTCGCGGGCGGCGATCCGAGCGGTCACAGCCACGACCACGATCACGACCACTGATGCGGGTCACCCTGCTCGGTACGGGCGACACCACCGGCACCCCAACGCCGGGCTGTACGTGTGGGACCTGCGAGCGCGCCCGCGAACTCGGGGTCGAGCGAAGCAGGTTTTCCGTCCACGTCGAAAACGAGCGTACTGGAAAATCGCTGCTGATCGACGCCAGTCCGGACTTTCGCCATCAGTTTCTCACCAGAGATGTCCCCCTCCCCGACGAGATCGTCATCAGCCACATCCACTTCGACCATCTCGACGGGCTGGGCAACGCCTACCGATTGTTCGATACTCTTCCGGTGCACGCCGCAAACGAGGTCGATCCAGCTACCGGGGAGAGTGTCGCCGACACTATTCGAGAAAAATACGACTACCTCGATCGGATCACCGTCCGCGATCACGCTCCCTTCGAGCGCTTTCAGGCCTGCGGGTTCGACGTGACGCTCGTTCCTGTTACCCACCCGCCGCTCGTCTGTTACGGAATCGTCATCGAGAGGGATGGAACGAAACTCTCGCTGTCGGGCGATACGAGCTACGATATTCCAACAAGGTCGAAAGAGGTACTTGCCGATCCGGATCTGTTTCTAGCCGACGCGATCGTTCCGGCCTCGCTCTGTGAGCGCCATCCGCTGGGCGGGAAGGACTACGTCGATGGAGTTCCTCGAACGTTCGGCACCAAACACATGACCCGCGAGGGAGCGCTTTCGATGGCTACCGAGCTGAACGCGGAGCGGACTCGACTCGTGCATCTCGGACATTTCTACCCGGCCGAGGAGGCCTTTTGTGACCCGCTCGCCGTGGATGGCGAGCGGTACGTGCTCTGACTGCCCAGTTGTTCTGATACATTTTGGTCCCGAATCGGGGATCGCAACGCCTATTGGCGCGGGTGGACGCTCGCAGGTAATGACTCGGAGACGCGAGGTGCTTGTGTACGGTGCGGCGCTGTCGGCGCTGCTTGCCGGCTGTACCGACGAGGGGGACGGCGATTCGGCAGGGACCAGCGAAACTGATGAGAACGGCGAGGAGCCGGCCGCCCCCGAAGGCGACGAGTCGGACACCGACAGCGAGAGCGATGGGGCCGAAGAGGGCGACGAAGCGGACGGAGAGGACGCCGAAGAGGAATCGGAGGAGGAAGAAGACGAGGAGGAAGAAGAAGACAACGGGAACACGCCCGACGACCATCCTGCCGCCAACGGCATCGAGGACCAACCCACGCTTGGCGATCCCGCGAGCGCCCCGGCGACGATCGTCGAATTTTCCGATCCCGGCTGTGGGATCTGTGCCGCGTTCCACGACGGCAACTTCCAGGATATCGAGAGCGAACTGGTCGAACCCGGAGACGCGGCGGTGGTCTTCCGGCCCTACCCCGTTCGGGATTACGACGCGAGCGAACCCGGATCACACGCGCTCGTCGCGACCCACGAACGCGACGAGGCGGCGTTCTGGGAGCTAAAACAGTTCTACTACGATAACCATGGTTCGTTCAGTTCGGACGATATCTACGACCGCACCGCCGAGTTCCTCAATGAAAGCACCGGCGTCGACGGCGACGCAGTGGCCGAGGAAGCACGGGACGAAGCCCACCAGTCGACGCTCGACGAGAACCTCGACGCGGGGATGGAGGCCGGAGCCGGCGGCGAAACACCGGTGTTCTACCTCTTTCGCGAGGGCGAGTTCGTCACCGAAATCAGAGGAAACCAGAACCTCGACGTCTTTCGAACCGCACTGGGGCTGTAGCTCATGGCGACACGCGAGAGCCGAAGCTGGCTGCCAACACAAAGAAAAGACTGGCGACATATGGGCCGAACCGCGCGGCTCGTGCTTTCCGTACCGATCTACGCCGCCGTTGCACTGCTCTCGGGACTGGCGGGGCTGACGCTGTTCGTCGTCACCCAGAACATCCCTCTAGTACGGGATCTCGTGATCTTCGGACCCTTACCTATCGAAGATCGACTCACCATCCTCGCGAACCTCTTTCCCTTTATCGGGACTGGCTTCGACCTCGTAACGTCGCTTCTCCTGATCGCGATCGGCACGCTTACTGGCGTGAACATCGCCATGCTGCTCTACCATCTCCGGGAACACCGCGTCTCGCTCGGCGGAAGTTCTGGAAGTGTTGGCGGCGTGATTTTTGGAACTCTTGGAGCGGGCTGTGCGGCCTGTGGCTCCGCGGTCGTCGCTGGCGTTCTCGGACTCTTCGGCGCGGGCTGGCTGCTTGCGGTGTTGCCCCTCGAAGGCCTGGAGTTCGCCCTTTTTGGCTTACTCGTCCTCGTACTCTCGACGTTCTGGCTCGCCGAGGGAATGCGCGGCGGCGAGGTTGCGGGCTGTCCGATCGATCTCAACTAGACTGGTCCTCTTCAATGGCTGCCTCGGGCGCGACCCGACGGATCCGCTCGATGACCCGGCGGACTTCCTCCTGGGACTCGCGCCCGCCGCTGCTGTTTGCGAGGATCGTTCCGTCAGAAACGAGTCGGAAGCGCCACTTTCCGGCGCTGTCCTCGTAGAGTTCGAACGCTCCCTCGACAGCCTCCTCGCCGGTTTCCGGCTCGTCGTCGCTGTTTACCGACTCGACGGCGAGACCGCCCGTCGAGGGGCGTGGTTCGGCGTGCCGATCCCATTCGAGTTCGATCTCGATCTCGACTTCCTCGCCGCGTTCGACTTCGAGTTCGAACCACGGGCGTTCGGGCGGCGTCACCGAGATCGTGCGATCGCCCGACGAAAACGTGATCGGCCCGTCGCCGTCGAGTTCGTCGGCGATGGCTCTGAGAGAGGTGGCGATCTCGCTTCGGGTTCGGGACGCCTCGTATTCGAAGTACTCGTCTGCCATGTGCAGTCCTCGACGCGGAGCGCAATCAATCTGAACCTCGTTTGGATGTTCGACGAACCCCCTCGTCGCCCCGCTGATGCCGTTGACCAGTCCGTAGATGGCCGAGAGCCGGCAGTTTTAGGCTTGCCGAAAAAAGAAAAGACCTATAATGGTTTAGGTAGGCCTAAAGAACATGGCGGCGATCACGGGAATGGCGACACGACGGGACGTACTCCGAACGGCGGGACCCGCGGCGCTCGGGCTGGCGCTTGCGGGCTGTACCGACGACGGCGATGGCGGGGGAGGGGGCGGAGGGTCCGAAAGCGCCGGGGGGAACGAAGATGGGAGCTCCTATACGGTCACGATGGCCCCCGTGGGAGAGGTCGCCTTCGAGTCGGTTCCCGAACGGGTCGTGACCTACTTCCCCGGCTACGCCGACATGTGCGTCGCACTCGGCGTCGAGGATTCGCTGATCGCCATGGCCGAGATGGACCGCTATTACACCCGGTACTACGACGAGATCGAGGGTCTCTCGGTCGACAAAGAAGGAATCGAAGATATCCTCGGCGAGAGCGGGATCGACAGGGAGATCTTCTACGAACTCGACGCGGACCTCCACCTGATCGACCCCGAGTGGCTCACGAACAACGAAGCGTTCGGTCTCGACGAGAGCGATATCGAGGAGATCGACACGAATGTTTCGCCCTTTCTCGGCAACACGATCTTTCGGCGAACGGACGAGTGGCACGACTACGAGTACTACTCCATGTACGAGGCCTTCGAGATCGTCTCGCAGGTCTATCGGGAACAAGAGCGCTACGAGGAGTTCGCCGCGTTCCACGAGGAGTTCATCGCGGGAGTTCAGGATCGGCTGCCCGAGGAACGCCCGAACGCACTACTGGTGTTCGGCGACGGCGACGAGCCAGAAACGTTCTCTCCCTACCGTCTCACCGACGAGGGCACGAACAAAAAGCAGTATCACGATCTGGGGATCGAGGACGCGCTTTCGGGCACCGGCATCGACGGGCTCTCGACGACCGACCGCGGCCAGATCGACTACGAGACGATGCTCGAAGTCGATCCCGACGCCCTGCTCGTGCGCGGCCACGAGGAGAAATCCGTCACGGAGTTCGTCGACACCGTTCTGGCCTTTATGCAGAACCACCCGGTCGCGAGCGAGCTAACTGCGGTCGAGGAAGAACGGGTGTTTCGCGGCGGGCCGATCTATCAGGGACCGATCCAGAACCTCTTTACGACCGAGCGCGCCGCACAGGAGTTCTTCCCCGAGGAGTTCGGTGATGAGGAGCTGTTCGATAGGGAACGAGTTTCGGAGATCGTCGCCGGCCAATGACGACCCACGTCGAGCGGGCGCGCACGCGGGTTGCCCGCGAACGCGAGGAGGTCGGGGCGAAACGCGAGGCCTACGACAGATTTCGATCGCGGGTGGAGTCGATCCCATCGCAAACGACGGCCACCGGGGCCGGCGACACGCTGGTCTCCTCGTCGGGCGGGACGGCCGCCCGGCCCATCCGCGAGGCGTTCACCGGAACGATCGCGCCGACCTGCGAGGACCGTCCAACGGACGAGCTGCTCGCGGCCGAGTTGAGCGAGGAGATCGCGACGGCGCTCGCCACGGGGGGGGCGTCGACCGCGCTGTGTCGGGCCGTTCGCTCGGAGACCGATCAGCGCCGGGCCGAACTCGCCGCGATGGATCGCGCACTTGATGCGGAGGCAAAGTCGCTGGCGAGGGCGACAGAAACCGTCGAACCGGTCCGCGAGTGGCTGATCGAGGAAAACGAAACACCGCTTTCGGCCCGCGGGTTCGAGGAGCTACGGACGTGCCACGAGCGGCTGGCGGAACTGCGTGCGGACTGCGATGCGCTCGTGGCCGACCGACAGGACCAGCTCGGCCGGACGACGGGCGTGGGCGGACGGGCGGGGCTGCGCCACCGCGATCTTCAGTGCTACCTCTACGAAGGGTTCCCGGTCGACCACCCGGTGCTCGTGACCGCCACGCGTCTCGACGGCCTGTGCGCTGAGTGTCAGCGAGCGGTCCGGGATCATCTCGTCCGCCGTGTGTAGTTTCGATGTGCGCTCGGATCGATCTCGCTCGTTGGCAATATATAGAATTACTTCACTCGAGACGAGAAACACCTTTTCGCACTCTTACTCGAACTTGATGCCAAAAGTAAATTCGATCATCGATTTTAGGCCCGCCGAAAAAACGAAACTGATATGTGACTTTAGGTAGGCCTAATTCGTATGGCACGAAAGCGAGGCGAATTCGAGGGACCGACGCGCAGGGAGTTCCTGACGTCCGGCGGTGCGGTCGTCGGTGGCAGCCTGCTCGCGGGCTGTACCGGCGGCGGAAACGACGAGAGCAAAGTGTGCAGACAAACGTCTTCGAGGGGTCATCGGTCAGCGACTGCTTGCGGCCTCGGCGGTTCACCGACACGGGAGCACTGGGGACATCGGATGTAGCAGAGGATGCACTGGCTTCG
>JADFQH010000001.1:23789-36668 GCA_022561895.1 Methanobacteriota archaeon
CCAGCGGCGAAGGCGGGGGTTCGGCGGCGGGGCCGGAATCGTCGGAGGACGACGCCTACTCGGTGTCGATGGCCCCGGTCGGCGAGGTGGAGTTCGCGGAGGTTCCGGAGGAGGTGATGGTCTACAGCCTGCTGCATGCGGACATGACCGTCGCGTACGGTTACGGCGACGCGGTGAACTCGCTTGGGTTCGACGCCGAGACCGGCGGGAACACGCTCGACGCCTACTACGCCGCCCTTGATGGAGTGTCGTTTGACCGGGAGGGACTAGCCCAGCTCAACACCGGTTCGGGCCAGCTCGACGTAGACAAGGAGCTGTTCTACGAACTGGACTCGGACCTGCATCTGATCGATCCCTGTCTCGTCCTCTCGTTCGACGGCTGGGAGTCCGCCGACGTCGAGGAGATCGAAGGGAACGTCGGGCCGTGGTTCGCCAACGCCTTCAGCCGCGATCACGCCGACCCGCCCGAGGGGTGTCGCGAGGACTACGAGTACTACAGGCTCTGGGAGCAAGCCGAACGGGTCGCACGGGTCTTCCGGGCCGAGGAGCGCTACAAGGCGCTCGAAACGGTCTACGCCGATCTGCTCGAAACGATCGAATCGAACCTCCCGCCCGCCGGGGAGCGCCCGACGGTCGCGACGGTCATCTTCATGGACGGGACGTTCTATCCCACCCGCTCGGATACGCCGGGCTTTGCGAACGCCCACGTCCGTCCGCTTGGCGCGCCCGATGCGTTCGCGGGCGAGGGGATCACCGCGGAAACGAGCTACGGCTACGAAACGATGCTGGAGTTCGATCCGGATGTGATCCTCCACGAGTTCGGTATTGCCTCGTACTACGACGTCGAGTCGATCGAGGCGACGATGGCCGACCATCCCGTCGGCAGCCAGCTTACGGCCGTCGAGAACGGCATGATCTACCCCTCGGGCGACCCAGTACAGGGCCCGATCATGAACCTCTTCCAGCTGGAGATGACCGCAAAACAGCTCTACCCCGAGGTCTTCGGCGAGTGGCCCGCGTACACGGCCGGGGAGTCGTATCCCGAGATACCGACGGACGAGCGGCTGTTCGACCGCGAGCGCGTTGCGGACATCATCAACGGAGAGATCTAATTATGAGCGAAGCCAACACACGAGAGAGCACCGACTACGATTGTGACCTCGTCATCGGCGGCGGCGGCCCGGCGGGCTGTTCGGCGGGCGTCTTCTGCGCCCGCGCGGACCTGGACACGCTGATCTTCGATCGGGGCAGGTCCTCGCTCAGGCGGTGTGCCCACCTCGAAAACTATCTGGGCTTTCCTGCCGGGATCGACGTCGAGACGTTCTACGACCTGATTCACGATCACGCCGAGCGCGCGGGCTGTGAGGTCGTTCCGGATCTGGTCGAGGTGGTACTCCGACGCGAGGCGGGTGGGTTCGTAATCGAAACCCAGGAGAACCGCCGGATGAGCGCCCGGCAGGTCGTCACGGCTGCGAGATACAACGCCGAGTATCTCCGTCCGCTTGATGACGAGGGCGAGATGTTCGAGAGCTACGAATACGACGGCGAGGAACACGAACGCTTCGACAGCGACTACCCCGACTCCGATGGCTCGACGCCGATCGAGGGACTGTACGTTGCCTCGCCGTCCGACGAGGACGACCAAGCGATCATGGCCGCCGGACGCGGCGCGCGGGTCGCCCAGGGGGTGATCGCCGACGCCCGGATGGCCAATGGTTGGTGGGAGGAGGCCGCCGAAGGAGTTGATTGGATGCGCCAGGAGGCCGGACTCGACGATGAGTGGGCAGAGCGAGAGACGTGGATCGAGTGGTTTGATGACTATTACGGCGAGGACGCTCCCGTTTCCCCCGGCTCCGAGCGCTTCCGACGAGTCCGGGAAACCTACATCGACGAGCAGTTCGCAACGTACCTCTCGACCGAGGAAATCGAGGCGCGCACGGAGAGGGGCCATAGGGCGCTTTCCGAGCACGTCGATCCCGAAAGCATCGTCGGGGCGGTTGGCGAGGAAAAACTGCTCGAAGCGATGGACGGCGTGGCGATCCGCGAGTACGTGACAACCCATGAGGCACGATGAGTGGCGGAGAGTCAGGTGTCGGAGAAACATACTCTTCGGGTTCGACCGTTGAAGGGCGGCGGTTTTCGTGGCTGTTGGACCCGAAGCTGATAACGGTCGCGCTCGTAAGCCTCGCGGTGGTCTTTCTCGGCGGGCTCGTACAGGTGAGTTTTGGTGCGTACTCGATGACGATAACCGAAGCGTGGTTCGCGGTGTTCAATCCCGACGTACTGTTCAACACGCAGGCATGGAACGGGTTTCTCTTCGGCGGCGAGCTCCCCGATATGTCTCAAGAGAGCCTCATTGCGTGGAACATTCGCCTTCCTAGAGTCTTTGTCGCCATTCTCGTCGGGATGAACCTCGGATTTTCGGGGGCGATCTTTCAGGCAGTAACCCGCAACGAGCTCGCCAGTCCGTTTATCCTCGGCGTCTCCTCGGGTGCAGGGCTGATGATCCTGCTTACCCTCGTCGTCTTCGGTAGCCTGACCGCGTTTCTCCCACTGATTGCCTCGGTCGGTGGCGGAGTCGCCTTCCTCGTCGTCTATCTGATCGCGTGGAAAAACGGCACCTCGCCGGTGCGCCTCGTCCTCGCTGGCGTGATCGTCGGTACAGTACTGGGCTCGCTCCAGACGGGGATCTTCTTTTTCGCCGACGATATCGGCGTCGTTCAGAGCGCAATCGCATGGACCACCGGCTCGCTTACCGGCACGGACTGGCAACAAGTCCGCATCGCGCTGCCGTGGACCGTCGTCGCGGTCGGCCTCGCTGTCGTCGGTTCGCGACAGTGTAACGTTCTCTTACTCGGCGAGCAGACCGCAAAGTCGCTGGGAATGTCCATCGAGCGAGTTCGATTCGCGCTTTCGGGCGTGGCTGTCCTCGCGGCAGCAGCCAGCATCGCGGTCGCGGGGATCGTAAGCTTCGTCGGGCTGATCGTCCCGCACATCGTCCGAAACATGGTCGGCAGCGATTACAAGAAGCTGATCGTCGGCTGCGTGTTCGTTGGCCCGGCGCTGATGGTCGCCGCCGACGTGGGGGCGCGCCTCGCGCTCAACCCGGTCCAGATCCCCGTCGGGATCGTCACCGGACTCATCGGCGGGATCTACTTCCTCTATCTGATGAAGAAAAAGGAGAACTTGGGTGAGATCTGATGGCGAACACACCACAAGCCGCCGAAACAAGTGAACAGGAAACTGATCGAGCGCAGGAAATCCCCACTGGGATGACCACGTCGAGCGGTCTCACTGGCGAGGAGTTGGTGATCGGCTATCCGAGCGCGGACGACCCGGTCATCGAACGTGAGACGATCACCGCAAAACCGGGAGCGGTAACGGCATTGATCGGGCCGAACGGCTCGGGAAAGAGCACCCTACTGAAGGGACTGGCAAACCAGCTCGCACCCGAGGCAGGGTCGGTACTGATCGATGGAAAAGACATCCATTCGCTCGGGGGAAAAGAGCTCGCGAAACGGCTAGGGCTCCTTTCTCAGGAAAGCACCGCTCCCGACAGTCTCACCGTCGAGGATCTCGTCATGCACGGACGATACCCGCATCGGGGCTTTTTCGAGAGCGTCACCGACGCGGATCACCGGGCGGTCGAGCGAGCAATTGATCTGTCCGGCTGTAGCCACCTTCGCGAGCGCGAAGTCGGCAGTCTGAGCGGCGGGCAGAAACAGCTCGCGTGGATTGCAATGACGCTTGCCCAAGAGACGGACGTGCTCCTGCTCGATGAGCCGACGACCTTCCTCGATCTCCACCACCAGCTCGAAGTGATGGAGATCGTCGAAACCCTTCGGGATGAAAGCGAGATCACCATCGTCGTTGTGCTTCACGACATCGAGCAGGCCGCCCGCCACGCCGACTATATGGTTGCGCTTCGCGACGGCGAGATCCAGGCGCGCGGCCCTCCCGAGGAGGTCGTCACCGAGAAGCTGCTCGCGCAGGTGTTCGGGATCGAAGCCGAGGTCAAACCGACGGGTCGTGGCCCGCAAATTACGCCGATCCGTGCCATCCACGAGGGCTCGGACGAGCGGTGAGTCCGGACGCCGCCGCTCGAAGAAGAGATCGCAACGACCGTGTCTCGCGAATCACGTCAGCCCGATTTTCGAGCAGCTGGTTCGTCGAACGATGGATCAACCGAATCGGCTCAGACCGGCCTGTTCTCGCTTCCGTCCCGCCGGATCCGCGACCCACGGCGTCCGCCGGTCGCGTTCGCGCTCCAGATCGACATCGGGCGGATCCCCGGATTCGGGGCCTGGACACTCGCCGGGGTTGACGATCCGGTCGTCGCGGGTGCAGTAGGGCACGCTCGCGCCGGCGACCTCGCGGACCGCCCCGCAGGAACAGGCCGGCGGCTCGACCCGCCAGCCCTTCCCGTAGGCGCGTTCCGCGATCCGGCGACGCTTTTTCGCCTTCTCGGTCGGCGATACCATCGAAATATCGATTTTCAACGGATCGTGATCCCCGAGCTCCACGCCCCACTCCCCCGAATCGAGCAATTTCGGCTCGCGAACCACCTCGATCTCGCCCCCGTCGAACCGCCAAACCCCGACGGAGTCGGGGATCCGGTTCAGATGCGCGCGGGTGACGTAGCTCTCGGTGGCGAGGATCACTCGATCGAGAAGTCCCAAGCCAACGTCGAATCTGAGCTGGCGGTCGAGATCTCCCGGAGAGCCGAGATCGGGTTTGTTCTCGATCGCGGTCATCTCGCCGAACCAGTCCGGGTAGCGCGCCGTCTGTCGGACGTACGCCCGGCCGCCGCGGCGCTCGCGCTCGAAAAACCCGATCTCGACCGCGCGCTCCGTGACCCCGCGGGCGCGGTCGGGATGGATGTCGAAGCAGTCCTTCCAGTAGCGCGCTCTTCCGGTTCCAAGATCGGCTTCGAGCGCCGGACCGGGGATCGTTTCGGGCGTGATCGCCGTCCGCTCGTCGAACTCGGGACCGGGTTCGAGATGGACGATGTCGAGGATCCGGCTTCCCGGCGCGGCGACCGCGCCGCCGAGCTGGCGGGAGACGATCCCTCCCCCGCATTCGAGATGGGCACACAACGACAGCTCGAAGCCGAACTCGCGCACACGTTATAAAGGGAACCGAGCCAGCAAAAGTGTATCACATATCGACCGAAACAGTATTTTCAGAGCTAATACTATCTCGAATTATGAGAGTCTCTGCGGACGATGCGATCGTCTACGTCGGAACGGAGCTGTCGAAACTCCTCGGGATGATGATCGTCGGCGTTCACCTCTTCTTAGCCGGTGTCTGGTTCTGGACGCTTGGGGCGCTCGATATGATCGGAGTGATCACTGTTCTCATGTTCACTGTAGCCGGCCTATCGCTTGCCGTTGGTAGCCTCGTCGCTATTCTCTACAAACTCCTCCGTGATCTCGGGATCGGTTCCCCACCGGAGCGACAGCCCTAACTCTTTCCTCTCGAATGACCGGGCATGCAAGGATACTCCCGGCGGGCACTGCTCGCGAGCGCGGGCGCGCTCTCGACGAGTGCGCTCGCGGGCTGTTTCGGTAGCGGTGGCGGCGGAAACGAGGAAGACTGCTCGGGCGACCAACGAGAGATCGAGGTCGAGCCCGCGGGCGATCCCGAGAGTGAGGTAACGGTCGCGGCCTACGAGGATTTCGAGTGTCCGGGCTGTGGGCAGTTCGCCCAGCAGGTCTACCCCGCCGCTGTCGCCGACTACGTCGAGGATGGAGAAATCGCCTACGAGCACAGGGACTTTCCCGTCACCGTCGGCGAGGAGTGGTCCTGGAGGGTGCCGAACGCCGCCTTCGCGGTGGCCGAGGAGGCCGGTGAAGACGCCTACTACGAGTTTATCAAGGGCGTTTACGAGTTCCAAGGCGAGTACAGCGAGGAGAACGTCACCGGACTCGCGGGCGAGTTGGGTGCCGACGAGGAGGTCGTGGGAGAAGCGATCGAGGAAGAACCGTTCTGCGAGCAGATCAACGAGAGTATTTCCGAGGCGGAGGATCGTGGCGTCGGTGCGACCCCGACGGTCCTCGTCAACGACCAGCAGCTAGAAGCGCCGAACGCCGAGGAGCTTCGCGAGGCGATCGAGTCCGAGCTAGCCTGATTCCTCCGCGTAAAGGAGCCCGAGGACGACCAGTAGGGCGAGTTCGGCTATTTTCGAGGCGAGCGCGAGGAAGTCGGCACGGAGATGGCCCTCGCCGATGAGAATTTCGAGAAAGGTGTGGCTGTGCCCGCCCAATCCCGTACCCCACGGCCACCACCCGCCGTGGCCGAACATATGCCACGCGAAGTAGCCAGCGATGTAGACGAGCATGAGCGCCATCCCGCCCAGATATGCCGGTTTCGGGTCAAGTGCGCCGTCTGCGACCAGCGAGATCCCAAGGAGGATCGCGACCGCCGAGAGGACGAACGCGAGCGGCCGGGGATCGGGAAGCGACTGGATCGAAACGTACGTCATAAGCGCCCAGATTCCGAAATCCGGGTGAAACAGGTGGAGACCGGCGACGATCACGGCGAGGGCAACTGCCAGAGACTGGAGGATGCGCCTCTTCATTTCTGGAGGAGCGCGAGGACGGTGAAGACGACGGTCGCACCCGCTTCGGCGGCCTTCGAAACCAGCGCGTAGGTGTCGTCGATGAGGTGTTCCGCGATCACGGTCAGCGCCCCGTCGTCGCCGTGGTCGTGGTCGTCGCCGTTATCGTGGCCATTGTCGTGTCCGTTGTGGTCGTGACTATCATGCCCGTCGTCTGCGTGACTATGGCCCTCGCCGTTATGATCGTGTCCATCGTCGGCGTGGCCATTGTGGTCGTGCCCGTTGTGATCATGGCCGCCGTTATCGTGTGCGTGATCCCCGTGATCGTGGAGTTCGACCCCAAGGGTTGACTCGGCAACGCCGAAAGCATGCACGTCGGCATAAGCGAGCCAGAACAGGACCATCAGCCCCGCTCCTGCCACATACGCCGTCGTGGCGACCGGCGTCAGCGCGATCACGCCCAGTAGCGCGATCGCGGCGACTCCCCCGAGGAGGTACAGCGCGGGCAACAGTGCCGAGCCACCCCCTGAAATCGCTTCGAACAGACCCGAAACTCCCAACGCAAGATGGATCGCCGCCGAGACGAACACCAGCACCCCGGCGATCCCGAGAAGACGTGTCTTCATCGTATCCGAGGGTTGTCCGTCGTTACCTATTTCGCTACTGGTTCGATCGTCGAACGTGGTCGTTGGTAGCGCAAAACACGGACCATGGTTCCATGCCCCGGAGGTACGAGAACAGTAGGTTTATCAGTCGTTCGGGGCGAACATTCACGAAATTACTATGGAGGCAACCTTAGCGAGCGACCAACAGCAACCGGAGGTGAACATCGGACTCGTCGGCCACGTCGATCACGGCAAAACGACGCTGGTACAGGCCCTATCGGGGTCGTGGACCGACCAGCACTCAGAAGAGATGAAACGCGGCATCTCGATCCGACTGGGGTACGCCGATGCGACCTTCCGGCGGTGTCCCGGTGTCTCCGAGCCGGAATGCTACACCGTCGAGGAGACCTGCCCGGATGGGAGCGAAAGCGAGATCCTCCGGACCGTTTCGTTCGTGGATGCGCCCGGCCACGAGACGCTGATGGCGACGATGCTTTCGGGAGCATCGATCATGGACGGCGCGGTTCTCGTCGTCAGCGCCACCGAGGACGTTCCCCAGCCCCAGACCGAAGAGCACCTGATGGCGCTCGATATCATCGGGATCGAGAACGTCGTCATCGCTCAGAACAAGGTCGATCTCGTCGAGCGCGACCGGATCGAGCAAAACTACGAACAGATCCGGGAGTTCGTTTCGGGAACCGTCGCGGAGGACGCTCCAATTGTGCCGATCAGCGCCCAACAGGAGGTCAACATCGACTTCCTCATCGGCGCGATCGAAGACGAGATCCCCACCCCGGAGCGCGACCCTGACGCCGATCCACGGATGCACGTCGCACGCAGCTTCGATATCAACCGTCCCGGAACGACGTGGGAAGATCTTACAGGCGGGGTGATCGGCGGCAGTCTCGTCTCCGGTAATCTCGAAGTCGGCGACGAACTCGAAATCCGGCCGGGTCGAGAGGTAGAGGAAGGTGGCCAGTCCTCGTGGCAGTCCATTCGGACGGAGATCCGCTCGATACAGGCCGGTGGCCAGAGCGTTGATCGGGCGGTCCCCGGTGGACTGTTGGGGCTCGGGACCGGTCTCGATCCAAGCCTGACGAAAGGTGATGCGCTTGCGGGGCAGGTCGCGGGGATACCCGGAACGCTCCCGCCGACGTGGGACTCGTTTACGATGGATGTCGATCTCTTAGCGCGGGTCGTCGGCTCCGAAGCGGGCGATTCGATCGAGGAGATTAGCACAGGTGAACCGCTGATGATGACGATCGGGACCGCGACGACGGTCGGAGCGGTCACGAGCGCGAGAGAACGTGAGTGTGAGGTCTCGCTCAAGCGCCCGGTCTGTGCAAAGAGGGGCGCACAGATCGCGATCAACCGCCGGGTCGGCACGCGCTGGCGGCTCATCGGCATCGGCACGTTAACGGAGTAGATGACCATCGTCTGTCTCGATACCAACGCGCTGATGATGCCGGTCGAATGCGACGTCCGGGTGTTCGAAGCGATCGAAACGCTCATCCCTGATCCCGAGTTCGTCGTTCCCGATTCAGTGGTCAGAGAGCTTCGGAATCTCGCCGACGGCGCGGGCGAAGAAGCTGTCGCCGCCTCGGTCGGGCTGGACTTAGCGGATCGCTGTCGGCGGATCGAAGTCGCTGAATCTCACGCTGATGACGCCATCGTCTCGCTCGTTCGTGCTGGCGAGACTGAGTACGTCGTCACGAACGACGGCCCGTTACGCGAGCGCGTGCTCGCCGCCGGGAATCCAGTAATTGGTTTAAGGGGCCGGAACGAACTCGCAGTCACTCAACCACAACATGTATAAACGGGTTACACTCAAGGACACGGTCGAGGTTCCACCGGAGCAGCTCGCGGACGTCTCGGAGGAGATGGTTCGCAGACTGCTTCAGGACAAGCTCGAAGGACGGATGGACGAAGAGGTCGGCAGCATCGTTTCTGTCGTGTCGGTCGCCGATATCGGCGAAGGTGCGGTCTTACCGAACAGACCGGGCGTCTACTACGAAGCGGAGTTCGACGCTGTCACGTTCGACCCCGCGATGCAGGAAGTCATCGACGGCACAGTAGTAGAGGTGGTGGAGTTCGGCGCGTTCGTCGGGATCGGTCCCGTCGACGGGCTGCTCCACGTCTCACAGATCAGCGATGAGTATCTCTCCTATGACGCGGAGAATCAGCAGCTCGCTTCCACAGAATCCAACCGGACGCTCGGGGTCGAGGACGCCGTGCGCGCGCGAATTGTCACGAAGAGCATCGACGAGCGAAACCCCCGAGACTCGAAGATCGGCCTGACCGCAAAACAGCCCGGTCTCGGAAAGCACGGCTGGCTCAAAGAAGAACACGAGGCTCGCCAGCAACCGGCGGGTGACGATTAGATGGCGCGCAATCGGCAGGTCTGTCGGGACTGTCACCGCGTCGTCGACCCCGACGCGAACGCCTGCCCCTCGTGTGGGTCGACCTCCTTTACGGATGATTGGGCGGGCTACGTCGTGATCACCCACCCCGAAGAGAGCGAGATCGCCCGCGAGATGCAGGTCACCGAACCGGGCGAATATGCACTGAAAGTCCGCTGATGGGCGACTCGGACGCCGAAAGCGACAGCGAGGTCGTCCTCCGACTGCCCGACTCCCTCAGAGGGGCGTTCAAGGATCCGATGGGTCCGATAGAAACCGACGCCGAGGTTCTCGTCGGGGACGTTTCAGGACCGCTGATCGCCGTCGGCGACGTCGTCACCTACCATTTCGAGCGGATCGGCCACACCCCCGACGTGGCGGTCGTTGACGGGCTGACCGAGCGAGAGAGCGTCGAACCCGAGATCGCGGACCGACTCGAAGCCAGCGATGCGCGCCGGCTTCATGCGAGAAACCCGGCCGCCGCTCTTTCAAACTCGATGCTTCGGACGCTCCGGGAGGCCGTCGAGAGCGACTCTCCCGTCGCGATCGACGTCGATGGCGAAGAGGATCTCGTGACCCTCCCGGCGCTCGTCCTCGCGCCCGAGGGGGCGAGCGTCGTCTACGGCCAGCCCGGCGAGGGGATGGTCCACGTGCGAGTGGACGAGGAAACGAGAGCGCGCGCCCGCGGGCTGTTAGAGCGCATGGACGGCGACCACGAGCGGCTGTGGGAGCTACTCCGCGGGTAGCGAGAGACACAAGAGAGAATGACGGACAGGGGAGCAGTCAACGAGAGCGAGCAGTCGGAAGCCGAGCAGGAGACCGATAGCGAAGCCACCGAACCGACGACCGTCACGTTCGGTCGCCGCGGGGTTCGTGCGGGCTTTCTCACCACCCTTCCGATTGCCGTCGGAGTTGGAGGATACGGAATCGCCTTCGGCGTGCTCGCCGATCAGGTGGGTTTGAGCGCCGCGGAGGCGGCGCTGATGAGCGCCACGGTCGTCGCGGGAGCCTCCCAGATCATCGCCGTCGAGCTCTGGGCGGATCCGATTCCCATCGCGACGATTTTGCTCGCCGTGTTCGCGGTCAATCTCCGGTACTCGCTGATGGGCGCGGCGCTCCAGCCGTGGTTCAGCCAGCTTTCCGCAGTGCGCGCCTACGGCAGCCTGTTTCTCATGGCCGACGAGAACTGGGCGCTGACGATGCGCGATCTCAAATCCGACACCGGCCGGGGGGCGTTTCTGCTCGGCAGCGGCATCGCAGTCTGGTCGTTCTGGGTCGGATCAACAGTGATCGGAACCGCCGTCGGCGGCGCGATCGGCGATCCAGCAGTGTATGGAATCGACTTCATCCTCGCGGCCGTCTTCGTCGCGCTCGCCGCGGAACTCTGGGAAGGCCGGAGCTCGCTCGTCCCGTGGATCGTCGCGCTGGCGACCGCGCTGCTCGCCGCCGAGTTCCTGCCAGGTCAGTGGTATATCCTCGTCGGCGGGGCGGTTGCAGGCATCGTCGAGGTGATCCGCTACGATGAGTGACGCTCTCACACTCGACCCGCTCGTCGTGGGCGTAATCCTCGCGATGGCCGTCCTGACATTTTTCACGAAGATCGGCGGGCTGTGGCTGTTGAGCCGCTTCGAGGTGAGCGACCGGCTCGAAGCCGGAATTTCCGTCCTCCCCGGCGCGATCGTGATCGCGATCCTCGGCCCGGAACTGGCCGAGGGCGGTCCCCCAGAATGGGCCGCCGCGGGGCTGACGCTTGCGGTGATGTGGCGAACTGGGAATATTTTGCTCGCGCTGATCGCGGGCGTGGCCGGGGTCGTGGCGTTCCGAGCAGTTATGTGAGAAATACCCCACACTGCGAGCCGCCTTTTTACTGGCGTGCAGAACCGAAGGTCCTGCTGTGCTAACGAACGCTTCGCGTGCGTTGCATCCAGAAACGGCGGAGCCGTTTCGACGACACCAGCGGGAGCTTCGCTCCCGCAGCAAAAACGTGCGTACGTCAGATCTCGTTCAACTTTCTCAACAGTTGTCCCTCGTACTCTTCATCCGACTGCATCCCCTTCATCTCCAACACATTCCTCTCTAGTTTGTCGAGCGCAACGTGGAAGGCGGCGTTCGCACCGTAGCCCTCGCCCGAACCGGCGACCTGTCCTCTGTTCGTGCGCAGACGGATCTGACAGTGGATCAGCGGCGTCCCGCGGAGTTTTTCCTTGTGTTTCTGGAACCGAACGTGGGCGTGATGCACCTGCATCCGGCGGTACTTGTCGGTGACCGCCGTGATATCGGCACGAATGTCCTCTCGGGAGAGCGTATCGAGCAGGTCGATGTTCGTGATCTGGACGTCCATGTGCTCGTCCTCGGTGAACGTAAGCGCCCGGAGCACGTCGGTTTTGGTGACGACGCCCGAAACCTGTCGGTCGTTCGCGTCGGCGGTGACGATCAGGCCGTTGTAGTCGTGTTCGAGCATTCGGTTTACGGCCTCGCTGACGACCTCTTCGGTGTCGGCGGTCGCGACGGGGCTGTTCATCACGTCGTAGACCGGGATATCGAGGATCCGTTCTAAGTCGCCGCCTCGGTCGCCCACCGTCGCTTTGTCCATATCGCGGATGATGACGTCGCGCAGGTCGTGGGTGGTGACGATACCTTCGAGTCGGCCGTCGTCAGCGAGAACGGGAAGTCGGGAGATGCCGTGCTCTCGAAGCAGGTTGATCGCCCGGCCAACGGTGGTATCGCGGTTGATCGTGACGACGTCTTCAGTATAAATCTGCTCGACGGTGATCGCATCGAGGTTTTCGAGGACGCTTTCGAGAATGGCGTCGGCGGTGATAATCCCCCAGAGATTTTCGTCGTTGAAGACGGGTGCGACCATCGTCCCGCCCTCGACGAGCATGCGCGCGACCTCGCGGATGTCCTCGTCGCGGTCGATACCCGGCGCAGAGCGCATGAACGCTGAGGCCTTCGTGTTGTCCTCGACGTGCGATTGGAGGATCTGGCGTTCGGTCACGATCCCGGCGTACTCGCCGTCGTTGGTGACCACGATCGCTTTGGGGTTCGATTCCTCGAAGGCAGCCCGGATCTTCCCGAAGCGCTCGCCGACGTCAGCCTCGGTGTAGTCAGTGGTCGCGATATCGGCAATATCCATCGTATCGGTTACGTTTGATCGTCCATCGTAATCAACGTTAGTCCTCAAGGGGTGTGTTTTAGCATCTCCCGGCCCTCATCACGAGCATGCGAACTGACATCACCGTCTTCGGGCGCTATACGTATCTCGTGACGATCGTCTTCTGGGGGGCAGTCGCCGGGGCGCTGCTTCACAGAGCCG
>JADFQH010000001.1:36678-43344 GCA_022561895.1 Methanobacteriota archaeon
GTCTGAAAGTGGGGTTTAGTTTTCAACTGCTGTTTGAGAGTTTGGTATCGGTGGGTTTCTTGATTTGGCTTGGGTCGCTGATTTTCGACATCATCGAGCGCACAGGGATAGATTTTGCGGGCATCCCGATCGAAGAACACGGCTTTATTATCGTAGTTCCCTCGCTCGTACTCGGGTTTCACGAGACGATTCACGAGGTGTCGAATGCGGAATCGGAAGTCGACTCCGCGTCGGAATCAGCGTGATCCTTCCGAACCACCAACACGGGACAGGAGACCGATTTGAGCAGGCGTTCTGGACGATCCCCGTGGATTCGTTCTGAGTTCGGATTCCGTCTCGACGCGAACCTTGGGAGCCATAGTTCGGATCGGAGTGTCGATGCTATAACCTGTTGGTTAGCCGAGTCGCGCACCACAGTCGAGACAGGTCTGCATGCCTGCGGCGTTGATGGTTCCACAGTCGGGACAGCGAACCGCTCCGGGTCTACCGGTGACCTCATCGACAAAGCCCGCAAGCGAATGGGACCGCTCAACACTGCGGAGTTCGTCTTCCGTCATGAGTCGGTAGATCAAATCGTCGTCGCGCATCCGTTCGAGCAGGCGCACCAAGCCGAGAAACATGAGCGTCGGCGTGAGGACGACGAAGACCGCGACCGCGAGCCGAAAGAGCAGTCCGGGGTCGAGGAGCATGCAGTAGCGTAGGGTCGCAGGGAGTAAGCGATGTCGGCGCTCGTCGCCGGTATTCGAGCGGTGTTCCGAATCGCTGCGCTCGTCTTACCGCTCCGATGGCGTATTCACGCGGCGCACAGCCGACAGTGTATTATCGGGTAACGAGTTATCTCGCTGCATGAACGAGTTCCGTCGACGTTCCGAAATCGACCCACGAAAGGATGCGTGGCGATGAATCCGCAACAAGTCGACGCACTGGTCGATTTCGCCTACGGCGTCCTGATCTTCGTCTCGGTCGTACTCATCACGTTCGTCGGGACGGAGATCGGAGCGGCGTTCGGCTTCGGCGTGCTTGCGTCTTACATCATTCACGTCGTCTGGAAGATGGCGCGGTACGATCCCGAATGGATGACCCAAGAGGTCACCGAAGAAGTCACCGAGACCGTCGAACGAACACTCGAGAGTCAGCTCGATGAGATCGAGGGTCAACTCAGGGAGGTCAACGAACGGATCGACCGCCGACCGAAAAGCGCGGAGTTCGAGGAGAAGATCGAGGAAGAGGTCGCCGAGAAAGTCGGGGAGGAAACCCGCGAGCAAAGCGGGGACTCCCCCGCTGAGGCGGGGAGGTAAACGGACCTGGGCGGATTTGAACCTCGCCGAGACGTTCCTGCTCGCTCCCTCTGATAGGGTTCAAACCGCCCAACGCTTCGATTCTCCGGTACGGCGTTGCTTACACACGCTCGCTGTCGCTCGCGGTGTTCGCGAGGGTGCCGGAGAAGTTTCAGTGGGTTGGGGCGGATTTGAACCGCGAGGACTTCGCTCCGCTCGTCCTCTGGGCTCAAATCCTTCGGAACCATTTCGCCAGCACAGGCTCCTCACTCCGTTCGTCGCTTTGTGCTGGCAGAAATGGGTTGGGGCGGATTTGAACCGCCGACTTCCTCCGTGTGAAGGAGGTATCATAGCCGGACTAGATCACCAACCCGCACCCGGTAGTTCCCGCGGATCGAACTTAAGGATTCTGTCTCCCTCGGAAGAATCACTCGCCGTGACACAACAGGTTTAGCCCCCGGCCCGGTATCACGGGCCAATGAAGACGTGCTCGACGGCAGTGATGGATGGATGAACGAACTCCAACCGGTCGCGCTCGGAACGCAGCCTGCGGATCTCGTCATCATGGACGGCCGCGTTCTCATCCCCGAGATCGGCGAGTTTCAATCGCGCGACGTGGCGGTCGTGAACAACCGCATCGCGGCGCTTCCCACGAATGGTGACGCGGTAGTTGGTCCCGACACGGAGGTAATCCACGTGGACGGACACGCCGTCGTACCGGGATTCATCGACGCACACAGCCACCTCGACATTCATCAGTGCTACGAGCTCGCGTATCACTACTCGCTCGAAGGCGGGACCACGACCGTGATCTCCGAGTGTGCTTCGTTCGGTATGCTCGGACCCGAGGGGATCGAGGAGTTCCTCGCGGCTACGTCCTATCTTCCCGTCACCGTTCGAGTAACGGCTCCGCCGACGACGCTCTTCGATACGTTCGAACCCAAAGAGGCGACCGAGGAGCAAGCATCGGAACTGATCGCCCTCCTCGATGACGACCGGATCGTCGGCGTCGGCGAGACCGACTGGATCCACGCGGTCGGTCGGGAGACGCCCGCAGAAGCGCTCTACGAACGCGCACACGAACTCGGAAAACCGGTAACCGGCCACGCCGCCGGCTGTCGAGGCGAGAAACTCGCGGCGTTTGCCTCGATCATCGACAACGACCACGAGGCGATCAGCGCCGAAGGAGCTGTCGAGCGCGCAGAGAACGGAGTCCACGTCGTCGGGCGATCCGGATCGGTTCGCGACGATATCGAGGCGCTCGCTGACGCCACGGACAGGATCGACCCCGCCGAATGCTCGCTTTCGACCGATGGCGTCTGGCCGCGCGATCTGGCCGACGGACATATGAACCGGGTGGTCCACCGTGCGATCGAGGCGGGTATCCCGCCGACCGAAGCGATCCGGATGGCGACGCTGAGTCCCGCCCGCCACTTCGGGCTGTCCGATAGGGGGTCGCTCGCACCGGGGAACGTCGCCGACGTGGTCGTCCTCTCGGATCTCGAAGACGTACGAGTCGAGACGGTCGTAAGCGGCGGGGAGATCGTCGTTCGAAACGGTTCGGCCACTGTTGGCCCGCGAAACCGAGAGTACCCGGAGCTGTTCTACGATTCGGTCTCCCTCGATCCCGATTCCGAGACGTTCTCCGTTCGCGCTTTCGACGAACCGGCTCGCGCGATCACGCTCGAAAGCGGGCTACTGACCGGCGAAACACGCGTCTCGCCACCGGTTGAAAACGGCGAGTTCCGCGCCGATTCCGGGAGCGATATCCTCAAGGCCACGCTCATCGACCGGCGACCCGACCACAACAGCGCGTTCACCGGATTCCTTACTGGCTTCGGTCTCGATTCGGGCGCGGTGGCCGGCTCGATCACGTGGGAGCGCCCCGGCGTGGTCGTCGTCGGCGCGGACGAGACCGCGATGGAGCGTGCCGCCGCGCGCGTCGAGGAGATGGGCGGGGGCTGGGCGGTCGCCGCCGAGGAAGTGGTCGCCGAACTCCCGCTCAGAGTGGGCGGGGTCTGCTCGGATCTCGATGTCGAGCAGACAGCAACCTTACTCGGTACTATCGAAAGCGCGCTCCGGAGCCGTGGTGTCGGTGTCGAGAACCCGTTACTCGCCCTCCAAACGCTCTCGTTTCCGGGTGTCCCCTCACTCAAACTCTCGTTTTCGGGGTATGCGGACGTGTTGAGTCGCGAGATCGTGGGAGTGAGTCCTGAGTAGCTACTTGACCTCACCGAACGGACCGAAGACGCGACCATCAGGGTCGAAATCGGTGATCAACGCACTCACTAGATTCGCCGTTGTGTCGACCGTGCTATCGGAGAGTTCGGACCACGGCTCGATGAACTCCCAGAGTCGCACCGTCTCCTCGTTGACGGTCATGACATCCGAATCCACGTACTGGACACCGAGATCGAGCAGCGGATCCTCACCCCTGTCGGCTGCTGCGATGTAGCCGCCGACGTTGCCGAAGTTCTCGGGAGCCGCTGGCGGATCGTCGACTGCCCGGACGGCGAACTCTCGTCCGTTAATTGAGACCGTCGCGGAGTCGAGTTCGAGGTTCGTAAGTGGATTGTTGACTGCTTCGTTTGCGACGACCACGTCCCAGTCACTGCTGTTCGTCACTTTCGAGTCCACTACGACGTTGTCGGTTGCGGTATCATCGATATCGATCCCGGCGACCACGAGCTCGATATCTTCTGCCTCCTCGGTCGGTTGGGCTTCGGGGTCACTCTCCGGTTCGAGTTCCTCGTCCGCAACTGTATTCGAAATCATCGCATCGCAGACCGTATTGCGATCAGCGCGGCTGATCGCCAGTCCGAACAGGCTGTGAGTGTCAGCGGTTAGTCGCACAACGGTCGAATCGGTCACCTGCAACAACGAGACGCCGCCGATTCCGTCCGTGACCGTCGCGTCGGCAATCGTTACGTCGCTCGCATCGAAGGCGCCGATCCCGATCTCGTTGCCGTCGGCGGTGACGTTTCGTAGCTCGCTGCTCGAAACGTTGAGGTATGCGAACCCTGCTTCCCAACCGACGCTCGTGACGTTCTCAACAACGATGTTCGACTGTGGGACCGCCGGATCGACGGTCACAGCGAGCTGTCCGAGTTCGCGTTCGTTGGGATTGGTGAGGGTGTGACCGGCCCCATCGAAGTGAACGTTGTCAGTAAGAATCTCGATGCAGGCCTGAACTTCACCGAGTCCATCGCCGAAGTCGAGCTCCGTCGTGAAACTGTCCGCAAGGTCCTGTGTGAGACGGTAGGTCCCGGGTTCGGTGATCGTCGTACACGAGTCGATACGGGTTACGTCCTCGGCGGCCGCCGACCCGACGCCAACCGAGAGAGCGGCTCCCGCTCCAAGCGCAGCAAGGAACGGTCGTCGTCCGATACTGCCGGTTGTCCATCCGCCGCTAGTTGTCTTGTTTGGCATTCAACGATAGTTTCAACGAGAGATTATTTATATTCTATCTAACTAATGATTATAGAACGAATAGCTATTTTATCTGACCGAACGGACTGTACTGTCTATGACAAACAGCGTGAAGTTAACAAACCGTTTCACACAAAACTGATTGCCGACGACCGGTAATAATCTTCGACGATGTTATATAGGTATTGTCAACTCAGTACATTATCAATATGATGGGTTCTCCTCGCGGACGCCATCCCGCTTGTTCACCGCCCGCCCGAAGACGAACAGCGCGTCAGAAAGCCGGTTGAGATAGACGACCGCATGTTCGTTTATCGGTTCCTCGTTCGCGAGTGTGACCGCACGGCGCTCCGCTCGCCGGCACACTGCCCGCGCGTGATGGAGTTTCGCACCCGCCTCGCTCCCCCCGGGAAGAATAAAGCTCTGAAGGGGGTCGAGCTCCTCGTCGTAGGAGTCGATCCACACCTCTACCTGCTCGACGTGTTCCTCGCGTACGCGGGTATCCTCGTCGTCAGCTTCGGGATTTGCGAAATCGGCCTGGACGATATGAAGGTGGTTCTGGATCCCCGCTAACTGTTCATCGAGATCGTCGTAGCCCGTTGGCCGGACGCTTCCAACGAGGGCGTTCGTTTCGTCGACGGTGCCGTAGGCTTCGATTCGGGCGCTCGTCTTTGCGACCCGATCCATGTTCTGGAGATCGGTCATTCCCTCGTCGCCCCGCCCCGTGTAGATCTTCATACATGGGTAGAGTGCGGGATACTACTTAATCTCCGAGGACGCTACGGCCGGATGGACACCCCAAACGAAGTTCGTCGGAACGATGCTGCGGACTTTCCTCAACAGTTCCGAGGGCTACTTAGGGATTATCGTTACAACCGTCCGTACAGCCGACAGCGACCACGAGGGTCATGCAGCGAGCGCGAAATCGATGAATCTCGACGATAATCCCTATACCAACGGACAGAGGCTTTGATACGCTGTCGCCGGGGACGGCCGCCGGCGAATGTATCAACCGTTCTGTCCGATGGTATAACTGTACGTCCACCTGTCTCCCGGCAGTCGGTGCCGGAGCAACAAGCTCTAAACGAGCGAACGGGGTAGCACGAAAACAATGCGGACGGTATATAGAACACGTGAGCGGAGGCCGTTTCCGGCGTGAAACACGAACATACAGTTATCCTCGCGGTCATCGTCAGCACGTTTTTCGTCGGCTTCGGCGGCGGCGTCGTCTTTCCGATCCTCCCCAATTTGGGAGCTGTCCTCGGCATCTCGCCGTTTCTCGTCGGACTTATCCTAAGCGCCAACCGATTCGTCAGAACCGTCGCGAACACGCCCGCTGGCGCGCTCGTCGACCGGATCGGCACCCGCACGCCCTTCATCGCGGGGCTGTTCATCGAGGCGTTCGCCACCCTCGGCTATATCATCGCCATGCTTTCGACGCTGCCCGAAGCGTGGTTCCTGCTTGCGCGCGTGATCTGGGGGATCGGCAGCGCGCTCGTCTTCGCGACCGCCTACACAATCGCCGCCGATGTGAGCACCGGCAAATCCAGAGGGACGAACATGGGCGTGGTGCGGGGCGGGATGACCCTCGGTTTCCCCGCCGGTCTCGTTCTTGGCGGCGTCGTCAGCGAACTGTTCACGATTCCCACGGCCTTCGCGCTCGCGGCCGCTTTCGCTTTCGTTGCTGGCGGCCTTGCCTACGTGACCATCCCCGAAACCCACGTCAGCGAGTCGAAAACGGCGATCAAACCGTGGGAGATCGAGACGACGGTTCCCGCACTCACCGTTGGACTCGTCAACTTCGGACTCTACTTCGCCTATCTCGGCGCGCTCTTTTCGACCTTAGGTCTCTTTCTCGCCGCAAACGATTTGTCCGTCCGCGGCTACGGCCCACAGGGATCTTCGGGACTGCTCATGGCCGTTACCGTCCTTTCGGCCTCGGGACTGATGCTCGGTGGCG
>JADFQH010000072.1 GCA_022561895.1 Methanobacteriota archaeon
AACGAACTGCTCGCCGGCGAGAGGCGTCGTGAGCGTAGCGGCGAGCGCGCCGGCTTGATCGCCGAGCGGGTTGAGCGTGAACGCCACACCGGCGGCCCAGACCACGTAGAGGGTGAGGATCATCGGGAGATACGAAAGAAACGTCGAAAGGTCGTTTGCAAAGATCAGAAGTCCGAACAGGGGGTAGGCGGCGTACAGCAGGCGGATCGGCGCTCTGCGTGCGCGGAGCCAGACGACGTGTGCGACCGCGCGGGTCTGCTGTGACAAGAGGCCATCGAGTGCGGCAAGGCGGCGCTCGCGCGTTTCGATGCGGGCCGTGGGTCGCGAATCACGGGCGGGATCGCCGAACCAGTGGCGATCGGCCAGTCGGATCGTGCCGAGGACGGCAAGCGGGACGAGGAGGGTCGAAAGACCGACCGCGGCGCTTGCCTGAAGGAGAGAAGGGGTGACGCCCGGCATGCCGACCAGCGCGAGATCGGCGAGCCACCCAAGTGGAAGGCGACCTAGTGTAGAAACGAGATCGACGAACAGCGATTCGGCGAAGGCGAGCGCACCAAAATAACAGACAAAGGCGAAGACCCCGAGTGCGGTCTTATACCGGGCAAGCGTCGCGTTGACGGTGAGCAGATGGCGAATCCCGAGACCGACGAGATACCCAACCGGAACGGCACTCGCCATTACGAGTACGAGGGTGCTTGTCGTCGTGAGGAGTATCAGCGGTGTTCCCGCACCAAGGGCGAACGCGCCGACGAGGACGAGTACCGGAGGAACGAGCCAGAGTGCCACGAGGACGGTTTCCGAAAGCAGGATACCACAGAGAGCCGTCCGAACCGGGACGGTCGTCAAAATCCCGTCGGATTCGTCGATCGTTGCGCTCTTTCCAACCGCTCGACTGGCGACGAAAAACGCGAACATTGCCCAGTAGACGGCGACGCCAGTTCGGAGGACGGCAACGAGATCGAACCCGCCGATCGATTCTCCCGCAGCGAGCGCCTCACCCATCCCGCGGGCAGCGAGACTCCCGAAGACGAGCATGGGAAGCAAAAACAACAGGCCAAACGCAGCCGTCGCAAGCAGCTGATAGCGATTCGTTCGAAATGCGCGACTCGAACGGCGAAGCTCCGTCCGGGCGATCAGCCGGGATCGGTTGAGGGAATCCATTGATATCGTTGATTTCTACTCACAGACCCATAATATAACAGTTGTGATAGGTCATGACTGTGCTGTGGGCTACAGGCGATTGGTGATCGCCGCACGCATCGCGGGGAGTTCCGCGGCGAGCTGGCGGCGTTTGATCAGACAGAAGCCGGTAAAAATGATGAGAAATCCGACAATAGTAGTTGGATCGAGCGTTTCTGCAAGCAGCAGCCAGCCTGCGATCGCGGCGACGATCGGGACGACGTAGGAGACGAGGTTGATCTCGATCGGCCCGAGCCGTTCGAGGAGATCGAAATACAGCAGAAAGCCGAGCGCACTCGAAACAACCGCCAAATAGGCGAGTGCGATGATCGCTTCGGGCGTCCACTCGATAGCCGAAACCGATTCGCTCGGCAGTACAATGGAGAGGGCGTGCATCAAGAGCGCGCCAAGCGCCATCGACCAGCCTTCGAGGGTTTCGATCGGCAGCTCCGCGTCGCTCCGCCCGAGTAGGACGCTTCCGAGCGCGAACGCCGCGGTTGCGATCAGGATCAGTCCCGTGGCGACGACATCGGCTGAAAGGACGTTTTCGGGGTTGGGTCGCGAGAGGATGATGACCCCCACGAGGCCGAGCGCCATTCCAAGTAGGCCCGCGGGTGCGAGGCGTTCGGTCGGCAGCCATATGCGAGCGAAGGCGGTGGTGAGCACTGGGGAGAGGCTGACGATGACGGCGGCCATCGCGCTGGTCACGCTCTGTTGGCCGATGAAGAGCAGTGCGTGGTAGGCGGCGATGAGGAAGACCCCGCCGATCAGTACTAAAATCCACTCGCCGCGATTTCTCGGTATCGGACGATCGGTGGCGTAGACGGCGTACCCGAGCATAAACAGGGCCGCGATATCGTAACGAAGCGCGGCGAAGAGAACAGGTGGAAAGTACTCCAGACCGGCTCTGATCGCGACGAAGGCGGTTCCCCAGAACACTGCGAGCAACGAAAAAAGCGCGAGGGTCCGATAGCGTCTCACGGGGAGAGTGTCGTGGCGATCGTCTTGAAGGGCTCGGAATCCGGGCTACGTTTATATAGAATCGCCGTCATACGATCTATCATGGCCACATATGGCCGCCGGTCCCTCCGAGATCGATTCGATAGCGCGCCGACCCCCCATGTTGCCCACCCGCCACGAACCCATCACCGGGATTTCTATCTCGCGACCGATGGCTCGTACCACCTCCACGATCATCGGGCGGGAATGGGCGTCGTTATCGAAACACGCGACGGCACGCGAGTCGCCCGCTTTGCCCTCTCGACGACGGCGACGGACAACAACGTCGCCGAGTATCAGGCGCTTCACTTCGGGCTCGACGTGCTGGCCGCACGCGCGCCGCCCAGCACACGAATCGGCGTCCTCACCGATCACGACTCGCTCGCGACGAACGTCAACGCCGCCTCGCTCACAACGAACGGCTGGGGTCCCGGCGAGATCACCGTCCCGCCCGCAAGCCGCCATCACTGGCGCGGAATTCGCGCACGGATCGCCGGCTTCGGCGAGCTTCGTGCAGCGGTGATCGACGGCGACGAGAACCCCGCACACCCGCTCGCGAACGCCCCGAAAGAGTACGCCCACGTCAACCATGAGCCGGCCCGGTGTGTCCGTCCCGATACCGCGCCAACGAACACCGGACCGGGCGTCCCGCCACCCTCGCGGGCGGACCGCCACGCGAGCGATTAATCGAGCTCCAAGATTGTGGGTCGTTCGAGTTGCAACCCCTCGACTGAAACCGTCTCGGTCGGCCAGTTGTCGGTAGTCGTAAGGACCTCGATATCGTCACCGACAAGCACCGTATCCTCGCTTTTCGCACCTTCTACGGTAGGGTTCCACGCGTACGCCATCGGCAGGGTCACCTCGCCATCGTGCCACGGGGTCGCGATCCACTCCCGTCCCCGAAACCCGGCGGCCCCACCCTGATGGTGGTGTTTCCACTCGCGCGGATAGCTCACCTCGCGGTAGGCCTCCTGAATCGCCTCGAAGACATCCCGTGCTTTGCCACCCGCCCGCCCCACTTGTCGAGTGGCCCCAAGCGCCGCCGTTTCGACATGCATGGCCGCCTCGTGACGCGATTCGAGCCAGTCGGGCGGGTTGAACGCCACAGTACGGGTACAGCTCGCGTGCAGGCCGTCACGGCGCGCTGTCACGGAAACGAGCGCGTACTTGCCGAGTTTCTTCGTCGTCGGCGTGTAGTGGCGGTAGCCGCGTGCGCGTTTCGCGCCCCCCACAAGGGAGACCGGAGAATCGATCCCTCGATCGGCAAGTCCGCCCCGGAGATCGGCGGCGACTGCTCGTTCCGTACTCGTGGGTTTGAGATCCCGACAGACCTCCTCGACGACCTCGGCGGTGTCACGACCCAGCTCACGATAGGTCTCGATATCCCCCTCCGTGAGGGGCTGGCGAAGCGCGGAGATATCCACGTATCGTGCGTCCGGCACACGGAAATCCGCGGCCGCCCGGCCCTCGACGTAGGAAGCGACCGCGTCGGCGAGCGAACTCGAATACCAGTCGTAGGTGAGTACGCGCTCGCCCGAGAGCTCCTCTTCTGCGAGTCGGCCGGCCTCGATGTTGTCGGTGATGACGATCACTTCGTGGCCGTCGTAGCCCGCGGCGGCGACGCCGAGCTCGCCCGCGCGATCGACCACGTTACTCCCGCCGGTGAGCCACGCGAAGTTCTCCGGCCGTGCGAGCCAGATCGAGTCGATGTCGTGGCGCATCCGGTAGGCGTCCAGTCGAGTCCGTTTCATACTCGAAGCTCTCGCGGGGTGACCACAAAACTGCCGGGGACGGCTGGCGGTTGGACAAACCTATGTACAGCCAGCCCGGAATCTCGATATTGGCATGCAACCGACCGTGATTCACTGGTGGAAGCGATGAGTCGCACGCGACTGCGCTCTCTCCTGCTCGCGACGGCGGGACTGACCTATCTGCTCCTCCTCATCGGGATCTACACCGCCGCCTCGGGCGCGGGGCTGACCTGTGAGGGTCGGTGGCCGCTGTGTGACGGGGCGGTGTTCGGACTCTTCCCGGCGAACTGGCCCAGCTTCATCGAGTGGTTTCATCGATTAGTCGCCATGATCGCCGGCTTCGTCGTGATCGGCGCGACCTACGGGACGTGGCGCTTTCAGGACGACCGGCGGATCCGGGTGGCGATGACGACCGCGCTTGCGCTCTACCCGCTCCAAGCACTGTTGGGCGCTGGAACCGTCCTCGATTACTCGCTGCTGTACCTTACTGCCCACTTCCTCACCGCGCTCGTGATCTTCGGGGCGATCACCGTTGCAACGCTGTGGTATCTGCCCGAACTCGCGACGCTCGCGCGCGTGCGATATGCACTGTTCGCCATCGTGGGGCTGTTTCCAGTGCTTATTGCGCTCTCGCCGGGGACACTGATCGCCCACACCGCGGCCGTGCAGGCGATCTACTACGCGATCGGCCTGGGGATGTTTGCCCTGCTGCTCGCCGTCGCTATCTGGTCTGGCCTGCTCGATTCGGCGGCTCCTCGACTTTCGCGGGTGCGCCTGCTCGCGGGCGCTGGAACTGTCGTTCTGGGTGCACAGCTCCTGTTGGGGCGCTACGTCTACACCGACCTGATTCAGCTGCTCGACGCGACCGCGATGGCCGCAGTGTTTCTGATCGCCCTCGCTGCGGCGTGGCTCACCCATCGGATCGAACCCACGAACGCCAGCCCGCAGGCTCAGTAGTAGTACAGTTCGAAACCGTTCTCACAGTCAGAGCAGCTTGCAGCCGCGCCTTTCAGCCGGTCGCTCGATTGGGATAGTCCTGCCGTTGTTTCGGTTGCAAAACCACAGTGAGGACAGGAGACGTGTAACCCTGTTGAACTCATAGAACGGGAACTACTGCCCGAAAACACATAAGTATGTCGTCAGTAATGCAGAGGCATCTCACATGAAATCGGCAAGTCCCGACTGGGAGTCGTCGTCGGCCGCTTCGGTCCCATCGTTCGCGTTCTCCTCTGTGGGTGGTTCGGATCTCTCAGCTTCCCGTGCGACTGCCTCGAGTTCGTTGTTTCCCTCGCTTTCTTCGTCTTTCCCTCCTTCCTCATTCGACCGCCGTGCACCCTCGAACGCCCCGTCCGAACCCGCAACTGCCGCCTCCTCGCGCAGTTGTGCTGCGTCCGCGACGATATCCTGCACTTTGTTGGTATCCTTTCCGCTGCCAGTAATGAACGAGACGTGGTCGGCGTCCAGTTCGTAGCGGGCGGTCATCGTCACCGTTAGCTCGCGATTCTTGCAGTGATGGGTCATCGCGGCGAGATACGGCAGGACCTCGCGGCGCGCGCTCGACATGCTCAACCCGCCCGATTCGGCGATCTGCCGGGCGACGTAGTCCCGGCGGTCGCGCGCGCCACGGGAACTTCCGAGTTTGCGCCAGTAGCTCGGCGGGCCATACCGGGTCCACCCGCCCTTCGGCTTCCGGCGTGCGGCGGCGACCCCGGCGGTCATGTTGTCGCCCGCGTACCGCCAGTAGGAGTAGTTCTGCGTTGCGCGCACGCGCCCGAGCCAGCGGTCCGCCCGCGCGAGGGCGCTGTAGGCGTCGGCGAGCTCCGCCCCTTCGAAGTCCTTCGGGACGTTGTCCTCGATCCAGTTGATGAGGTCGTCGGGTGTCTCGTCCACGTCGTAGGAGGCGTACAACGCCTCCTGTGCGCCCGCGGTCTTGATCACCTCGTCGAGGAAGTCGAAGATCCCTTTCGTACGATCTCGCTCGCCCGTGACGACCGCCTCGGCCGTCAGTCGGTCCTCCCGCTCTGCGATCGCCTGGAGGTCGTTGACCGCCGAGCGCAGATCGCCGTCAGTCGATTCTGCGATCGCTTCCAACGCTTCGGCTTCGAACTCGATCCCCTCCTGTCGGCAGATATCCCGAAGGACGGGAACGATCGAGCGCTTTGAAACGTCGCGGAACTCGATGGTTTCACAGCTGTTTCGCAGCGTGTTCGACATGTCGTAGAACTCGTTTGCGATCAGTACCACCGGTTGGTTCGCCGATTTTATGATGTCTGTCACCGCCCGCGAGCCGCCGTAATCGACGTTACCATGGAAATTGTCGGCCTCGTCTAAGATGACGAGTCTGCGGCCCGCAGTTCCACCCGAAAGGGTGCCGCTCTTTGCGGCTTCACCGGCGATCCGCTCGACGATATCGGCCTTCCGCTGGTCGCTCGCGTTGAGTTCGATCGTCGGCCAGCCGAGATCGTTCGCGAGCGCGTGGGCCGCAGAGGTTTTTCCGACGCCGGGACTGCCGTGGAGGATGACTGCCTCTCGGTGGTTCTCCCACGAGGTCGCCCACTCGCGGAATGCGTCTCGGGCTTTGTCGTTGCCCCGCACCTCCGCGAGCGTCGAGGGACGGTACGTCTCGGTCCAGTCGGCCATTACGCTTCCTTGGTACGAACCGCGTTTAGAGGTTGCGACCCGCTCCGGAACGTTACCCGCTCGGTAACCACTCGGTTATTTTAGGTTTATACGCCAGTTCTCAGTGTAGCTCGATATGTGGCTTCCCGCACATATCGCGATCGGTTATATCATCGGCAAGAAGACCTCTCTCGACACCCGGTGGTGCGTTCTCGGGTCGGTTCTCCCCGATCTCATCGACAAAACTCTCGGCCATATGGGTGTATTTCCGGCCTATCAGACGGTTTCTCACTCGCTGCTTGGATTGGCCGTCGTGACCGCCTTGCTTTTCGGGCGCTACGGTCCCGCAATGTTCGCGTTCTACGTCGGCTGGGTCGTCCATCTCGCGGCCGACGTTCTTCAACTAACCCTCAACGGGCGGGGCGGCCACGCGCTAAACATGCTCGGGTGGCCCGTCCTCCACTGGGAGAACCCGATGGTCACTGCGCCGGAGACGGCCTACTATGAGGGGATCTTCGCCTCGATTCCGTTCGTTCAGGAGGGGTACGTCCTACACTACATGACGACGCCCGCGTTCTATCTGGAACTGGTTATCCTCGTATACGCCGGCTGGCTGCTCGCTCGTCCCGCTTCGTCACCGACGATCGAACGGTCACGAACCGACACCGACCCGTAAACTACGCGTGCGGCTTACGAAACGCCTTTGGGGACCGTCTGAATAGCGACACTCAATGGTCGCGTTCCTGCCACTGCTATTTGCGCTGGTCGTTGCACTGGTCGTCATCGAGTTCGTCTCGTACAAAACCCTCAAGCGGTACGGCGAGGGACTGGGAAGCCTTCCGACGGTCGTCCTGGAGGAGTTTCCCGAGATCAGTCAGGGGTTACTGGGCAAGTACACGAGTTTCGACGCCGAACTCGGGTGGGCGACACAGCCGAACATGCAAAAACAGAAGGACACCGGGGATCACCTTCCCGGCGAGGATATGGGCGATACGACTGTTACGTACTCGACCGACGAGTACGGGAGCCGCGTCTGTCCCGCACGGGATCGCAACCCGGATTCACCGGGACTTGTCTCGACCTACGGCGACTCGTACTGTTTCTGCCGGGAGGTCGACGACGACGAAACGTATCAGCATTTCCTCGCACAGGAGCTCGACACCCACGTCGCGAACTACGGCGGCGGGAACTACGGTCTCGATCAGGCGCTCTTGCGGCTGAAGCGCCAGTACCCCGAGGACTCGACGGACTACGTCTTCATGTACGTCACCGCCTCCTCGATCGCCCGCATTCTTTCGGTATGGAAACACTATCAGGAGTTCGGCAACGTCCTCGCCGTGAAGCCCCGATACGAGCTGCGCGACGGGGAACTCGAACTGATCGAGACGCCGATCGACGAGAAGGAGGATCTGCTCGATCTCGAATCCAATGCGGAATTCCTTCGAAAACACGACTATCACTACGACCACTGGTTCAAACCCCATCTCGCATCATTCCCCTACAGTACTGACCTGCTTTCTAATCCGCACAACGTCGAGTACTCGCTCTACGAAGCCCTCAAAGAGGTCGAGAGCAAATACGAAATCTCGATCCCCGGAATCGATTTCGACGCACGCCAGACCCAGACCACTCTCAAACTCGAACAGCCACGGGTCAAGTACCACGAGCGGCTGTTCGACGAGAAAGAGGAGCTGTTTACCGAGATCGTCGGCGAGTTCGTCGACTATGCGGACGAACAGGAGTTCACGCCTGTTTTCGTGATGGTCCAGCAGCTCCGTTATGCGAAGTACGAATCCAAACACGGGCCCATCTACGGCGATCTCCTAGATCGGCTCGACGAGCGATTTTCTGATTTGGAGACGGTCGACATCGCAAACCGACTCGATACGGACGACGTGGAATCGCTCTACGTCGAGCGTGGGGAGGGTGGCCACTACAGTCCCGAAACCAACGAGCGGATCGCAGAAATTCTCGCAGAAGACGTAATCGACTGAGCGCCACAACGGTTTTTGCTCGTGCAGCGAAGCGCAGTGTATGTTTCCCGAGGCGATCGAAACCGAACGATTGGAACTCGAACGACTGACCCGCGATCTCGTAGATCCACTCGATCTCTATAATCTCTATGCGAACAGCGAAACGATCGAGGAGGAGACGCGCTACATCTCGTGGAGTCCTCACGAGACGCCCAAAGAAACGTGGGACGTTCTCGGGCAGTTCGAAAAGCGCTGGGACAAACGCGAAGACGCCGTCTATGCGATCTTCCCACGTGAGGGAGAAGACGGAGCCGGTGAGTTCGCGGGGACGACCGGACTGCATCTCGCGTGGGAGAAACATGCTGCAGGACTCGGGATCTGGTTACGAAAGCCGTTCTGGGGTCGGGGGTACTCGGGAGAGCGCGCGGCCGCACTTTTCGAGCTTGCCTTCTCACATCTCGATCTCGAACTCGTTTTCGTTGAACATCTGCCCGAAAACGACCAGTCGAAACGGGCAATAAAAAAGTATATCGAACGATTCGGCGGGCAGTATGAGGGAACACTCCGAAACTTCATCGTGGACAGCGACGGAGCGGTTCATGACGCCCACCGCTACAGCGTTTTACAGGAGGAGTGGCGGGCGGCCGTTGCCGAGGAGTATCCGACCGTGGTTTTCAGCGAGTGAGGCGATCTACTCGCTCACTGGAAGGGCTGCCCGCTCCTCGCCACCGTCCCACGAGACGTTCTCGTCGTTGATCGTCCGGCGCTGTTCGTAACCGAGCGCATTCAGCAAGAGGGTCTGACCCAGATACGACAGACAGTAGTCGAGCAGCCCGAAGGGGTGGAGATAGCGCTGATCGACCGGTGGAAGGAGCCCGCCGATCACGTGGATCGACTCGCCGAGCGAGCCGGCGGCCACTCGAAGGTCCTCTTCGTCCTCGCCCAGCCGGCCCGCGACGGTCCCGCCCGCGTCGTCGAACGCCTCGGGGTCGATCACCGTCGTCGGCGCAACTCCCCGATTCGTGATCGGGTAGCCAAGCGGTGCGGGCTTCCAGAGTTCGACCTCGATTTCTCGAACTCCCGCAAGCAGCGGATGTCCCTCTTTTTCGGCGAGATGCGACACCGTCGTGGTGATCTCCTCGACGTCATCCGACTCGATCCCGGTGTCCATCCCTCCGAGCAGCGAGACGCCCGAATCGGTCAACACGAGGTTGCCGTCGGCCTCGACGTACGAATCGAGCGCCTGGGTGTAGACCGCGGTGTCCGCGCCGTCGTCATGGATGACGACGACGTTCTCGTAGGCCGGTTTTCCGTCCGTTAGGAGTTCTCCGCGACAGACTTCCTCGACTGTCACGGGTTCGAACTCACCCTCGGCGAGGAACTCGTCGTGGTCCTCGAAGAAGCCAAAGGGCGAGACCTCGTACTCGCGCTGTTCGTAGCCCAGAACGTCCGCCGGGTCGGGACTCGACACCCCATCAGCGTCGCCGTACACCACGAGCGTCCAGAGGCTTACCGCGCTTTCATCCTCGGCCTCGTTTTTGATTTCGATCACCCATTCGCCGGGGGCGGGATCACAGACGAACTGTTCGGTATCGTCGTGTTCCATACACGCACAGCCTACCGTATCGCCGTGGCCCGACAGCTCCTCCATTTCGAGGACCGCCTCGCCGTCCGGGTCGCGAACCGTTACGCTGACTTCGCCGAACTCCGGGCGGACGTGCAGATCGAGGCTGTTCGCACCCGCCGGCACCTCGACCGCGATGGTTTCTGTCTCCTCGACAGCGACGTCGGTTTTCATCGAATCCGTCTCCGTCTGCGTAACGAGGAGATCCTCCGAGGAGCGAGTGAGTTCCTCGCTCGTCACGTAGGCGGTTTTCTTGCCGTCGGTCTCGATGGTCGCGCTCACCTCCTCCGTGAGAAGTTCCGCGATCTCGGTCATCGAGACCTGATAGGCCGTCGCCTGCACGTCGACGATCTCGGGGATGAACCGCTTTTCCATCGGATCCTGTGTGTTCGACCACGACATCTCGGGAGCGATCGTTCGCGCACCCAGCCCGCCGTTTTCTTCGGGCTGGCCCGCCCAACAGAGCAGCGCGCCGCCGACTTGGTAGGAAAGCGTATCGTAGATCGTCCCCCAGTCGAACAGCCCCTCCTCGTTTAGCTGTGGCGGCAGCCAGTCGTCGTCGAGATCCAACGGCTCGCGCAGCTGGTCTGCGTACTGCTGTTCGGCCGAAGCGAGGATCGCGTCCTCGATCTCGTCGCGCGAGCCGAGCGCGCCGATCCGCCGGTGTAGCTCGTCGAGCGCGTGCTGGTCCGTGAGATCGAAATCGCCGTTCGCGATGAGGTTGAGGACGAAGTGATCGGCCCACTGCATGCCGTGATAGTCCGCCACGTACTCGATCTTCTCGTACCCCCGGAGGTGCGAGACGATCGAACTCGAATCGGGAACCTGCTCGTCGGTTTCGGAGGGAGCGCCCTCGGGTTCGCCGGGGTAGTTGATCGGATCGATCCAGCCCAGGCTGGGGTACTGGCGGTTCGAATCGAGGTGGAATGCGCCGTCCCACGGCGGCTCCTCGACGTCCGCCTCGTCCACCCCACGCTGGAGCGCCG
>JADFQH010000073.1 GCA_022561895.1 Methanobacteriota archaeon
TACCTGTGACGACGATTCCCGTGTTCCCCTGTGCGCCGTGGCCGATGGCGAACAGAATCGACGAAAGGATGGCTAACAGCCATGGCGAGATCCCATATCCGGCCCAGACGACGCCGATCAGCGCCGCTCGAAAGAGGAACTCCTCGAAGAAGGCGATGACGGGAAGCACGAATCCTAAGAGAACCGCCCACCCGCCGATCGAATCGGGCGCAAGTAGCTCTCGCAGCCCTTCGTCGTACTCGAACCCCAACCTGTCGGCGCTCTTCCCACCGAGTTCGGAGCCGAGATAGAGGAGAACGCCGAGGCCGACACCGATCCCGAGTGCCATCGTTCCTGTCGGTTCACCCCCGATCCCGAGTGCCGACAACGGGATCTCGGTGTACCACGCGGCGGCGAGAAGCACGCCGAGAAGGAGTCCCTGTGAGAGTGCGACGTTGACCAAGAGAAGACCGGTCGTCAGCTCGACATCCGGGTCGGGCTCGTCGACGGCGGTCTGGGAGGCATGGGAAAGCGCGAGAAGCAAAAGGGTGACGACGCCCGAAAGCCCCACGAACGTCGCCCACTCGGGCACGGTTACTGCGGCGTCGGACTACCGCTCGGGACCTGTCGATCCCGTTCGAGCGCGGTCGTGATCTGTTTCAGGCGGTCGACCAGCCCGTCCTTTTCGGGTTCGCCGACAAGCGCGATTTCGAGCACCTCGCTGATGTGAGCGACCGGAATGACCTCGACCTGTTCTTTGTACTCGTCTTCGATCATCACATCCTGTTCGTTCGCCTCCGGGATGATCACCGTCTCGATGCCGGCCTTCGAGGCCGCCTCGATCTTGTGGGTGACCCCGCCGACGGGCAGCACGTCGCCGCGAACGGATAACGAACCGGTCATGGCGACGTTCTGGTCGATCGGGATCTCCTCTAAGGCGCTGATCACGGCGGTGGCGATCGATACCGACGCCGAGTCGCCCTCGACACCTTCGTAGGACTGGAGGAACTGGATGTGAACGTCCAGTTCGTTGATGTCCTGATTGGTGAACTTCTTGATGATCGCCGAGACGTTCTGTACCGATTCTTGGGCGATCTCCTGGAGCTTTCCAGTTGCGATCACTTCGCCGTGGCCCTGCGTGACTTCGGCCATGATCGGTTTGACGATACCCGAATCGTTGCCCATGACCGCAAGACCGTTGACCCGGCCGACGACGCCGCCCGTGTTCATCGAGATATCGTAATCGCTGTAACGCTCAATGAACGTATCGGCGAGCTGCTGTTCGATCGACCGCGAGCGCTTTTTCGCCTGGAGGACGTGATCCCGAGTGGTGAATTCGGTGTCCTCCGCACGGGCGATGTCGCCCGCTACCCTGACTAAGCCGCCGAGGTTTCGGAACTCGAGGGTGAGATGGCCCTTCCGACCCGAGCGGCGTTTTGCTTCGAGGATGACCTCCTCGATCGCCTCGCGGGTGAAGTGTGGTAGTCGCCCGTCGCGGTCGACCTCTTGGGCGATGAATCTCGCGTACTTGCGGCGCATCTCGGGTTCGTCCTCGATGGTGTCGTCGAAGAACACCTCGTAGCCGTAGCCTTTGATCCGTGAGCGAAGCGCCGGGTGCATGTTTTCGAGGGCGTCCTGATTACCCGCCGCGACCATGATGAAGTCCGTCGGGACCGGCTCGGTCTGAACCATCGCACCCGAGGAGCGCTCTGACTGGCCCGTAATCGAGAACTCGCCCTCTTGGATCGCCGTCATCAGGTGCTGCTGGGAGCGCACGTCGAGGGTGTTGATCTCGTCGATAAACAACACGCCGCGGTGGGATTTGTGGATCCCGCCGGCCTCGACACGATCGTGGCTCGGCGTCTCCATCCCCCCGCTCTGGAAGGGGTCGTGACGGACATCACCGAGCAGTGCGCCGGCGTGGGCACCGGTCACGTCCTCGAACGGCGCGGTGGTGCGGTCTGCGTTGTTGATCAGGAGGTTCGGGATCATCGCATCCGAGCCGCGGTTCGCGTATTTGAACGCGAGATAGATGATCGCGGCGGCGATAATCCCCAGCAGGATGTTCCCGATAAAGAGGGAATAACCCAGAATGACGATGATGATGAGCCACATGAGGATGGTTCGCATCGTGTTTCGCTTGCGGGCTTCCTCCTTGTGGGCATCGACGATCTGATCGCCCTTGCCCGCGGGGACGGTCCGAACCTTCGGTTCGTTGCCGTCATCCGGGTTGTGGTAGATCAGAACGTCCTGGAGGTCTTCGTTCGGGAGGAGCTGGGTCATCGCCTTTGCCAGCATGGATTTGCCGGTGCCGGGCGAGCCGATCATGAGGATGTGTCGGCGCTGTTTTGCAGCCTTGCGGACGATCTCCTGGGCGTGGTCCTGTCCGATAACCTGATCGACCAGTTTTTCGGGGACCTTGATGTCGTCGGTAGATTCGACTCTCAACCCCCCCAACAAGTCGTCTTCGTCCTCCGCGATGTCGGCGTCGAACTCGACATCAACGTCGCTCCCGAACCCATCACTGGAGTCGTCTTGGAGGGACTCGTCTTCGGTATCCTCGGGATCACGAGTGGACTCCGATGACTCGCTCACCCCCTCTGTGGGGGGATCTCCGGTATCTCTCTCGTTACTCATAGAATCTGGTCGCTATGAAAATTCAGGGTTGCGCAACTGATATACTTTCTCCCTGCCGTTGAGCTTCGCCGACTCGCTACGTTTTTACTGGCTCGCCTTGTCAACTGGGACAGGAAGATGACACGAGGGTTTTATATTGGCCGATTCCAGCCCTATCACAACGGCCACCACCGGATGGTCGACCGAATCGCAAGCGAGGTCGACGAGCTCGTCCTCGGGATCGGGAGCGCAGGGGACTCACACTCGGTCCACGACCCGTTTACCGCGGGCGAGCGCATCATGATGATCACGAAATCGCTCGTCGAGTACGACATCGTGACCTACGCCGTCCCCATCGAGGATCTCGATCGCAACTCGGTCTGGGTGAGCCACGTCCGGAGCATGAGCCCGTACTTCGAGATTGCGTACTCGAACAACCCCTTAGTGATTCGGCTGTTCGAGGAGGCGGGCGTCGAGGTGCGCCAATCGACGATGTTCAACCGCGAGGAGTTAGAGGGAACCGAGGTTCGAGAGCGCATGATCGAGGATCGCGATTGGGAGTCACTCGTTCCCGAACCGGTCGTCGACGTGATCGACGAGATGAACGGCATCGAGCGAATCCAGCGGATCAGCGAGACCGACGCAAACGGAATGTGACCGGTTCGTCCCGCAGCGAAACGGGCGAAGAACGATGTCGCTGGAGCGTGAAATCGATCCGTGATCACGCTTACCACGGATTTCGGCTCGCCGTATCCCGCCGCGATGAAGGGAGTCATCCTTCAACGAACCGACGCTCGCCTCGTCGATATCGCTCACAACCTCCCACGGCAAGATCCTCGAACCGCCGCGTTCTGGCTCCGGGAGACCCTCCCGTACTTCCCGCCCGCCGTCCACCTTGCGGTGATCGACCCCGGCGTCGGAACAGGGAGAAAAGCGCTCGTCGTTCGCGCCGGAGAGCATGCACTGGTCGGCCCCGATAACGGTGTCCTGATCCCGGCTGCTCGACGGTTGGGCGAGGAGATCGATGCCTTCGAGATCGACCCCGATCACGAGGCGTTTCCCGACACCGGTGGCGATGGCTCGACGTTCGCCGGTCGGGACGTCTTTGCCCCGGCGGCCGCCGAGGTTCACGAAACGGGCGTCGAAAACATCGAGGAGATCGACTGGCTTTCGCCCACTGACTACGAGGATCTCGTCTTTCCCGAGGCAGAACTGCGTGAGCGGGAGGCCCGCGGCGAAGTCCTCGTCGTCGATCGCTTTGGTAACGCGATCACCAACATTCCCGGCAACATTTTGGAAGACCGCTTCGGCAGTGAGGTCGCGGTCAACGGCACGGCCGTCCCAGCCGAACGGAGCTACGCGCACGTCGACCCCGGACAGCGCCTCGTTACCGTCGGCAGCCACGGCAACGTAGAACTCGCGGTCAACGCCGGCCGCGGCGACGAGGCCTTTGGCGTTGGGGTCGACTCCACAGTGACGATTTCGTACTGAACTCTCAAGAACTCCTTTCTCACCCGCCGACTACCGTTCCGCCGTTGATATGTAAGGTCTGGCCGCTCATGTACGACGAGTCCTGGCTGGCGAGATAGACGTACGCCGGCCCTACCTCGCTGGGCTGGCCCGGCCGCCCCATCGGCACGTCGGTGCCGAACTCCTCGACCATCTCGGGGTCGTAGTCGCCGATCGTCGCGGGGATCAACGGCGTCCAGATCGGGCCCGGTGCGACCTGATTGACGCGGATTCCCTCGCTTGCGAGCTGTTGGGACAGCGAGCGGGTAAAGGCGCTGATCGCCCCCTTCGTCGAGGAGTAGTCCACGAGGGTGTCGTTGCCCTGAAAGGCGTTGATCGACGTCGTGTTGATGATCGTATCGCCGTCCTCCAGGTATGGAAGGGCCTCCCGAGTGAGATAGAAATAGCCGTGAATGTTGGTCGCGAAGGTTTCCTCCCACTGCTCGTCGGTGATCTCGGTCAGATCCGGCTTGACGACCTGCATCGCCGCGTTGTTTACGAGCACGTTGAGGTCGCCTAGCTCCTCGATCACTTCCTCGACGGCGGCCTGACAGAACGCGCTGTCGCGCACGTCGCCAGCGATCGTTAGACACTCTCCGCCCTCCGCCTCGATCATCTCCTTCGTTTCCTCTGCGTCCCTCTCTTCGTCGAGATACAGTATGGCGACATCCGCGCCCTCGCGGGCGAAATGTAGTGCCGCCGAGCGGCCGATCCCGCTATCCCCGCCGGTGACGACCGCGACTTTTCCCTCCAGTTTCCCGCTTCCCTGATACTCGTCGCGGATGAACTCCGCGGGCGGCTCCATCTCGCTTTCGACACCGGGCTGTCGGTCTTGTGCCTGTGGTTCGACGTCTTCTGCTTTCTCGCGTGCCTCTTTCCGAGTCATGAGCGATGATACTCCGGGATCGCTGTTGAGCGTGTTCGTTGCGATGGAATGCCCTTACGAGCATCGGCGCGTTTAGGTCCCCTCACCGAGGACGGGGATTCGTGACCCAGGCGAACCGGTGGAACTACCTCGCGCTCGCCCTTGGGAGCCTAAGCTACGCTTGCTTACTTTTCGTCTGGTTTCTCCTGCCGGCCTTCCTCTCGCCCGTGATCGCTGATCTCGGACTCACGAACTGGCAGGCCGGCATCCTCGTCGGGGCAATTCCGCTTACGTACATCCCGCTCTCGCTGCTCAGCGGACTCGCGATCGACCGCGTCGGTCCGCGCTGGGGGATCGGTTTCGGTCTCCTGATCTTCGGCCTCGCGGGCGCGGGGCGGAGCGTCGCGACCGGCTTTCCCTCGCTGCTCGTCTTTACCCTTCTCGTGGGCGTCGGCGCGACCGGGATCACCTTCGGACTCCCGAAACTCGTTGCGGCACTGTTTCCACAGGAAAAAATTGGTTCGGCGTCGACGGTCTACGTCCTCGGCTCGTACGCCGGCTCCGCGGGAGCCTTTGCAATCGGACGGCCCTTTCTGGGTCCCGAGCTTGGCGGCTGGCGGCCCACCTTTCTCTACACCGGGCTCGCGGTCGTCGCCTTCGCGCTCATCTGGTTTTTCGGCACTGTCCGAATCGATTCCCGGAACGGCGACGATAGTCGTGGATTCTCGCTCGGATCGCTGCGCACTGACGCCCGTCGAGTCCTTTCGAACCCCTCGATGCTTCTGCTCGTGGCCATCGGAACGGCATACCTTTCGGTGAGCCACGGGCTACAGGGCTGGCTCGTGACGATCTTCGAAGCTCGTGGAGTGGCCCCTGCGCTCGCCGGATTCACTACCACTGTTCTCGTCGCCGGACAGGTCGTTGGCGCGCTTTCGATCCCGCCGCTTTCCGATCGCCTCTCCGCACGCCGCCCGGCGGTTATCCTCTCGGGAGTGCTCGTGACGACTGGAACGCTGACCCTACTGCTCGCGGAATCGGTCCTGCTACTCGCCGCCGCTGGTATTATCGCCGTCGGAATCGGCCTCGGCGGCGTCGGCCCGCTGTTGCGCGCGATCCCGGTCGAATTAGAAGAAATCGGTCCCGGTCTGACCGCCACAGCAGTCGGATTCGTCTTCGCGGTCGGGGAAATAGGTGGGTTTCTCGGCCCCTTTCTCGTCGGATCGCTGCTCGATCTGACCGGCTCGTTCGCACCCGGTCTGGCGCTGATCGCCTGTGCCGGGCTGCTCATCGTCGCCGCGGGCTGGCGGATGACCGGAGTCGATTCCTGATCGGAGAGCGATGGTCGTTCCATCTCAATAAAAGGGAGACTGGTTCCGTACCGATCACGTGAATAGGGGCGACGAGTCAGTTACGATCGGGTATGAGTGACGCCTTCGCGCTGATGAACGTAATCGGGCTGTTTGCGTTCGCTATCGTCGGCTCGCTCAAAGGTGCGGAAGCCGACCTCGATCTGTTTGGCGTCGCGGTTCTCGGGACTCTGACCGCGCTCGGCGGGGGTATCGTCCGAGATACGCTCGTCGGGCAGATCCCACTTGCGCTCCGTGCGACGACCGACGTGCTGGTGGTCGTTCTCGGCGTTGCGTTCGCGCTCGTGATTATCCAGTTGCTTGGCGACTTGCGCGAGCATCCGATCGTCCTGATTCCCGACGCGGTCGGGCTTGCGGCCTTCGCGGCGACCGGCGCATCCGTCGGCTACGAGGCCGGCCTCACCCCCTTCGGGATCGTCGTCCTCGCTGCGCTGACCGCCGTTGGCGGCGGAAGCCTCTGTGATCTCCTTCTCACGCGCGTGCCGGTCGTCCTCCGCGAGGATTTCTATGCGACACCCGCAGTACTCGGTGGACTGGTCTTCTGGATCGCCGTTTCCGCCGGTATTCAAATCGATATCGCGACGATCGGCTGTGCTGGATTCGTCCTCGCGCTTCGCCTGCTCGCGCTGCGTCGCGGCTGGGGGCTGCCGAGGGTGTAGCGACCCTCTATTGGACCTGCGAGCGACCTGAGGGTGTGAGCGGCCTTTTTGCGAGCGCAGTAAGTGAGGCCCGTCGCGGCTTCGCCGCGACGGTGTTTTTAGTGCAGGTTTTTGCAAGTGGTTCGACTGAGCGAACGAAGTGAGCGAGGGAGGACCCGCAGTAAAAACGTGCGTGTTGTTAGTCCGCCGAGATGATATCGTCGATGCGGACGATCATCGTTGCGGACTCGGTGGCGCTCTCGATCGCCTCTCGCTTGACGGCGGCGGGATCGAAGACGCCCTCCTCGATCGGGTCGCCGACCTCGCCGGTCTGGCCCTTCGAGATAATCCCCGCACTTCCAGTGGAATCGTACTCGGCACGCAGATCGACCAGCGCGTCGATCGGATCCATCCCCGTATTGCGCGCGAGCGTCCGGGGCAGCACCTCGACCGCGTCGGCATAGGCCTCGACGGCCAGCTGTTTGCGGCCCGAGACGCCCGCGGCCTCGCCTCGGATGCGCTCTGCGATGGCGATTTCCGTTGCGCCTGCGCCGGGGACGATCCCGCCCGAGTCGATCGCCGCGGTCACGACATCGAGCGCGTCGCTGATCGCGCGTTCGAGTTCGTCGACCACGTGGTCGGTTCCACCTCGAAGGAAGAGGGTGACGGTCTCGGCCTCCGCGCCGCCCTCGACGAACGCGAACTCGTCGTCAGCGTACTTCTCGACGCCAATGGACTCGGCGGAGCCGAAGTCGTCGCTATCGAGATCTTCGAGGCTGCCGATCCGTTTTGCGCCGACCGCACGCGCGATCGCGCGGGCGTCCTTGTTGCCGACGTTCTCGAAGGCGAGAATACCGGCTTCGGCGAGCGCGCTCGAAACCCGGTCCTCGATGTCGTCCGTAACGAACGCCACGTCGACGCCCGCCTCCGAGAGTTTTTCAGTATACCCTCGAAGCTCGCCCTCTTCGGCCTCGATGGCGGCGTTCAGCTGCTCGATGTCGGTGATGTTGTACTCGGCGTCGATGCTCGCTTCCCTGACTCCGAGCTCCATGTCGAGCACCGCAACGGTCGCGTCTTCGACCGATCGGGGCATGTTTTCGTTGACCGGCTCCTCGTCGACGATAACCCCTTCGACGAGCTTCGTCCCGCTCGAACTCCCTCCAACTTGGGTCTGGACGCGGATCTCGTCCCTACTGATCCCGTCGTCGGTCCTGACCTGCCGTATCGTTTCGACGACGAGTTCTGCGAGCCGCTCCGCACCGACGTCGCCCGTCCCTTTTCCGGTCATGCTCGATTCCGCGACCGCTTTTAACTGGTCGTCGTCGAGGTCGCCCTCGATAACGGCGTCGTCGATCGCTTCCTGAGCGATCCGGGCGGCCTCGTGATACCCCTCGACGATCGTCGTCGGGTGAACGTCGTCCTCGAAGAGGTCCTCCGCCTGCGCGAGGAGCTGACCCGCGAGCACCGCCGCCGTGGTCGTCCCGTCGCCGACCTCGTCCTCTTGGGTCTGGGCGACCTCGACGATCATCTGGGCTGCGGGGTGCTCGATATCCATCTCGTTGAGAATGGTCGCCCCGTCGTTGGTGATGACGACCTCTCCCGAGGAATCGACGAGCATCTTGTCCATCCCGCGGGGGCCGAGCGTCGTCCGTACCGCCTCGGCCACCGCCTTGCCCGCGGCGATGTTCGAGGACTGTGCGTCTTTCCCACCCGTCCGGGAGCTGTCGTCGCTGAGAATGAAGATCGGCTGTCCGCCCATGCGTCGCTGTGATGCTTGTGACATATATCTCGAATAAGGGTCGTTAGCGGTTCTATATAAAACTATCTATTCTATACGCTTGCTGCGATGGACTGTCATAAGGACGGTTGTAACGATTTATCGGTGATCGCCCGTGCAGGTCAGCGATCGCCGGTACGGGACTACAACCGTCCTTATCAGTGCCGGGTAGTCACACGCGACCCTAGTATGGCCGGTCGTGAGTTGAGGGTTGATTCGGCCGTAGCACCACTCGATGCACTCTACCGATTCGATGGGGTTTCCCCACACGAACCTCGCGCTGTTCGTCGGCCTCGCGGCGGTGTGGGGCTCGTCGTTCGTGGCGATCAAAGCTGGTTTGGAGTACTTCCCTCCGCTCCTGTATGCGGCACTCCGATTCGAACTCGCTGCCCTCGCCATGTTCGCCTACGCAGCCGTCCGCGCGGATCGGTGGCTTCCGAGGGGTCGTACGGAGTGGCTGCACGTCGTTACGAGCGGCGCGTTCGTCTACGGGGCGTACCACGCCTTTCTCTTCGTCGGCCAGCAGCACGTTTCGAGCGCTGTCGCGGCGATTATCGTCTGTACCGCCCCGGTTCTCACTATCGGCTTCGCTCGACTGTTCCTCGCAAACGAGCGGCTTGCTGCTGCGGGCATCGCTGGGCTCCTCGTCAGTTTTATCGGGGTTTTTATCGTTGCCCGACCCGATCCGGGGGCGCTTCTTTCGGGCGGCTCGCGCGGCGAGATCCTCATCCTTACTGCGGCAGCGTCGACGGCGCTCGGCTCGGTTCTCGTCCAGCGCTATCCCGTTGATTTACCGCTCGAAACCCGACAGGCGTGGGCGATGACCCTCGGCGCAGTCGTGCTCCATACGATGAGTCTCGCCCGGTCGGAGTCGCTTACGTCGGTCGAGTGGTCTCCCGAGGCGATCGGGGCGCTGGCGTATCTCGTCTTGCTCCCGAGCATCGCGGGCTTTCTCGCGTACTTCGCCCTGCTCGACCGAATGGGATCGATTCAAACGAATCTCGTCGAGTACCTGACCCCTATTTTCGCGGCCGTCGTGGGCTGGCTCTGGCTCGGGGAGGGGCTAGACGCACTCACCCTGCTCGGGTTTCTCGTCATCGTTCTCGGGTTCGCGCTGATAAAGCAAGCGACGCTGCGGGCGGAGCTTCCGCGGCTCCGACGCCTGCTCTCCTGATTCGTTCCATCATAAGGGCGGTTGTATACCGTCGGCCAGAGGCTTTGATACGCTGTCGCCGGGGACGGCCGTCGGCGAATCTATCAACCGTTCTGGCCGACGGTATAACTGTTTACCGCTGATCGCTGACCCGGACAGGCGATCAGCGGTAAGAGACGACAACCGTCCTTATCCGTCGATGGCCGAGCCGAGCAGCTTCGCCTCGACCTTGTGGAGGTGTTCGTGCAGCGTCGAGGGTGCAACCGCCAACTCCTCGGCCAGGTCGCTCGCCGAACACCCTTTCGGCCAGTCGTAGTAGCCCCGATCGCGTGCGAGTTCGAACACTTCGCGCTGTCGGCGCGAGAGCGTATGCAGGGGCAGTCGGCTCTCCTCGGCCATCGAACTCGCCTCGGTGATCGTTTTGACCGTGATTTCGGCGTTTTTCTCCTCGCGGACGGTGTCGAAAATGGCTTGAACCCGCTCTCGGTCGTGGTTCGTCACCAGCGTCCAGTGTTCGAGACCGTTCTTGCCGTGGACCGGCTCGAAGACGAATCCGCGAGAGGTGAAGGATTCGGTGATCTGCGTTCCACCCGCTTGCTCGACGAGCAGCTCTCGGGTTGCGTTCCCCGGTGGGGCGGCCGCTCCGGTGTCGTAGTTGAGGCTCATCTCCGCGACGGAACGGACGTGTGGCGAGCTTCGAACGAGATCGATCGCCTCGTCGATCGTTCGCTGATCGTCGCCATAAAACGTACAGAGGCTGGTCACGCGACCGCTCGCGGTCGTGTACACTCCATAACTCAGAATCCCGACATCGATTCGTTCGGTGACGTGGGTCGTCCAGCAGTTCGGATGCCAGATCTCCACCGAGAGACGAAGCGCGTCGTCCACGTCGCCAGTCATACCCCTTTTAGGACCGTCGACCCGGTGAGTCTGTCGGTCGTCCGCGTCACCGCCAGTCGTACTGCTCGACGGCTCTGTCGCTCCGTCCGGAAATTCCATAGGGGTTTCGCCGCGGGGTCCGATCGCCCACGCGCGCTCGAAGACCGTCTTTCAGCCCGATCAGCGTGTTTACCGACACCGCACTGCCCCCGCCGATCCACGCCGTGGGCCGGACATCCCCTCGAAGGACGCTACGAGCCGAGGCAACGCCGTCGACGGTCGTATGGCCCGCAAGCCGCCGGAGAACCGTTGGGCGCGGTCCGTAGTTCTTCGCGAGC
>JADFQH010000383.1 GCA_022561895.1 Methanobacteriota archaeon
GCAATCGTATTCGCTACAGAAACAACGGGCAAAGGCGTGCCTGTCGAAGGTCGAGATGGAACATACGACGTGGAAAGTTCCGGTACAGGTCCCAAAGGGGAGCGCGTGACTTTCGAGTCTGAGGTGGTAATGTCGGATGACGGTTTTGACGAGGTTGGGACCATCGATTATGCAGGCCGTGGCAGTTTGAAGTTCGAAACCATCGGAGTAGGACACATGGCGCCCAGTCTGGTATCGGGACTGAACCACGGCACTGTTATGTGGCGGATCACCGAGGGCGATGGCGAGTTTAGCGGGGCCACTGGACTGATCACCTCCAACTTTACGTTCTCTGATCAGGGCGATTTGGTGGACAATGAATATGTCCGGATCTTCACACCATAGACCGTAACTCTGAACGGCGGACGGCCGGTCAGTTGTTTGGCATAGGCGCCCAGGCCCGGGGCCGATGATGGCGGACGGCGCGCTGTCCCACGTGAGGGTGCTGGACTTCACCACGCAGGTGGCCGGACCCTATTGCACCAAACTGCTGGCCGATTACGGCGCCGACGTGATCAAGGTCGAGCGGCCGGGCACGGGCGACGCCACCCGGCGCATGGGCCCCTTTCCGGAAGACCTGCCCCATCCGGAGAAGAGCGGGCTCTTTCTCCACCTGAACACCAACAAGAAGGGGGTGACCCTAGACCTCCAAGCTTCTGCCGGGCAAGAGCTGCTGCGGGAGCTCGTCGTCCACTCCACCGTCCGCCTCCGATTCATCCAACCCATCGTCCGTCTCCGATTCAACGTCTTCACCCGAGGAATCACCGCCAGCCGAACCGGAGTCACTCGACAGCCCACGGAACCGCGAGGACAGCGCACAGGCCGATGCTCGCTCGGCCGTGGTCGAAAACGACGAACTCCCGGCGAACGAACCGGTAGGAGGGGAAGAAGAAGGAAAGAGGGACACCGAAAAAACACCGGATCTCTCCCAGCTGCGCGAGGAGCTAAACGACCAGTTCGAGAGCATTCGGATCGTCGATCACGGCCAGTACGAACTCAATCTGATGGAGCTTTACAAGCGCGAGGAGTTCATCATCGCGCTCCAGGAGAACGGCCGCTACGTCATCGAGGTCCCCGAGTCGTTCCGTCGCGGTCCCGACTCCTGACAGGGTTCTTGCCTCCCTCGGTTCGACAACCCCTTCGTTTCGTCTGCAACATCTCTAGATTCACTGACGAACGGATACGGTGGTGATTCACTCCACCCGAAAAAAGGGTCCCGATATCTCCGTCGGCCGAAGCATCGGATGCTCACCCTTTATGAACTCGGATGACGACACGATAGACATGAGCCAAGCTACGAAGATCGTCGTCGGGACGGTCACGATCTCGGCTGCCCTGTCGTTCGCGCTGGTCGGATACTACGCGTTCCTCATATAATGTTCGAGGAGCGCTCGCTCTCGCCTGCACTATCGCAGGTTCGCGAGAACCACGCAGCCGACGCACTCGTCCTCGACTGCGAGGGGGATTTCGAGACCCTCCCACCGAACGCGCTCGACGATCTCGCCCTGCTCACCGATTCGATCTCGCCGACGAGCTATCCGGAAAGCTGGCTTCCAAAGGATGCCCCAGAAATCCTCCGGCGGTACGCGGGACCGGACTTTATCGTCGGCCTTCCGGGCGACGGCAGCGTTGCGTGGACCTCTCAAACAGCTCCGCCGATCTGTTTCGTCAAAGCCCGTGTCGAGGGGGTTCCTGAGGAGTTCGTTTCCTTTCTCCTCGCAGAAGCGCTCGTCGAGATCGGTTTCGATCTCCCCGAGCAGTTCATGGGATTTTTCGGTGAACAGTACCCCGAACTCGCGCGGGCAACGCCGCTCGATCCCAACAGTACCTACCAGATCGCAAACGCCCTCTATACCGGGTGGCGCGGGCTGCATACCCGTGAGGTGTTCTCGGGATGGGAAACCGACGAGACGGAACTTCATGCGGCGTGGGTCGACGCGGGCGAGCGCCTCGAAGGGCGGGTAAGCGAGCTACCGAAACTGATTGCGACGAACGAACTCGACTTCGCCGAAGCGACCGAACTCGCCTGCGGGGCGATCAAACACGGCCTTTCCCTGCCCGCACCCTTCGGCGCGCTTGATACGAAAGCCTACCGCGAACACGGCGCGTCATTCGGGGTTCGCTGGGCCGAAAAGACGTTCGAGGCGACGGACGAAATGTAGTTTCAGAACTCACAGCTGACGCTGCCG